>CATFLP010000047.1 GCA_949514915.1 Methanobacteriota archaeon
TGCTAAAGCAGTTGCTGACGAAGCCATGAATAAAAAAATAGGTTCTAAATTTTTCAAAAAACATTCAATTTCAGAACTCACTAAAAAGTCTGATTATTGGCTTAATTCACAGGGAAGATTAATTATTCCAATGTACAAAGAAGAAGGCTCAGATAATTATGTTGAAATTAGTTGGGATGATGCATTTAATTTAATAGGGGAAGAATTAAAATCATTAAAATCTCCCAATGAAGCGATATTTTATACTTCAGGTAGGACTAGTAATGAAGCAGCTTTTTTGTATCAATTATTTGTAAGGGCATTTGGGACGAATAATTTACCTGATTGTTCAAATATGTGTCATGAATCAAGTGGCAGGGGTTTATCAGAAACTATTGGAATCGGAAAAGGCACTGTAACTTTAGATGATTTCGATAAAACATCTTTAGTGATTGTAATGGGACAAAACCCAGGTACAAATCATCCACGAATGCTTTCAGCACTGGAGTCAACGAAAAAGAATGGAGGGAAAATAATACATGTTAATCCTTTACCAGAGGCTGGCTTAGTCAGATTTAAACATCCTCAGGATTATATGAAATTATCATTTAAATCAACAAAACTTTCAGATTTACATTTGCCAGTAAAAATTAATGGAGATGTTGCATTAATGAAGGGAATAGGCAAATACTTACTTGAAAAGAAAAACAAGGGCTTACACCAATTTGATGATGATTTTATAAATAAAAAAACAAACAATTTTAATCAATATATTGAATCTTTAGAAAAAGAAGAGTGGGACTTAATTGTGAGTAGATCTGGTTTAAGTAGGGAATTAATTGAAAGTGCAGGCGAAATGGTCTCGGAATCTGAATCGATAATTATTTGTTGGGCTATGGGATTAACTCAACATGTTAATGGAGTAGATAATGTCAAAGAAACAGTGAATTTATTGCTATTAGGTGGACATTTTGGAAGAGAGGGTGCGGGTGTATGCCCTGTGAGGGGTCATTCAAATGTTCAGGGTGATCGTACAATGGGTATTTGGGAGAAGCCAAAGGAATCTTTCCTTAAAAAGTTGGAAGATAGATTTAATTTCAAAGCACCTTACAATCATGGGCATGATACAGTTTCAGCAATAAAAGCAATGCATCAAGAAGAAATAAAGGTATTTTTAGGATTAGGAGGTAATTTTATTTCAGCAACTCCAGATACAGATTATACTGCAAAAGCAATGAAAAACACAAATTTATCTATTCAAATTTCTACTAAATTAAACCGCTCTCATCTTATTACAGGAAAAAAATCATTAATTTTGCCATGTTTAGGTAGGACAGAAAAAGACATAATTAACGGTATTGAACAAGTAGTGTCTGTTGAAAATTCAATGGGAGTTGTACATAGGTCAAAGGGTAATCTTAAACCAGCCTCAAAAAGCTTGAAAAGTGAACCAGATATAATTTCGAATATTGCCAAAAAATCAATATCACAACCAAATAATATTGATTGGGATTACTTAAAAATTAATTATGATCATATAAGGGATGCCATTGAGGATTGTATTGATGGTTTTGAGAATTATAATGAAAGATTGAGGGAGCCATCAGGTTTTAATTTACCAAATCCTCCTAAAGATACCCAGTCATTTTCTACAGAGGATGGAAATGCTAATTTTACTGTTACAAAAATTCCAGATAATTCAAATCCAGAAGGTTATCTTACTATGATGACTATAAGAAGCCATGATCAATATAATACTACAATATATGGATTAGATGACAGATATAGAGGAATTAAAGGTAATAGGTATGTTGTATTGATGAATGAACAAGATATCGAGGATTTAGGATTTAATGTTAATCAAAAAGTAAAAATTATTAGTGATTTAGATGGAGAAAATAGAGTTGTAAATGGTTTTAAGATATTAAAATACGAGATTCCAAGAGGTTGTATCGCAACATATTTTCCAGAAGCAAATCCGTTAGTTCCAATTGGTCATGTTGCATTAAAATCTAATACTCCAGCGTCTAAAAGTATTCCTGTAAGATTAGAATTAATAAACTAAGAACTCTGAAATTTATGTAAGGATTTTTAAATGTCAGATGTGAGAGGTTAACATGTCAGAGATGGATTGCGATACTTGCCCTTCAACTTCACCTTTACAAGTTGTTATACCTGAAACTAAAGAAATTAGTTTAACTTTAACTCAAAAAGCAAAGAATATGCTAATCGGAGTTATGGGTGAAGATTCTGATTCTGCATTACTTGTAGATGTTCTTTCAGGTGGTTGTTCTGGTTACAAATATGATTTGCAAATTATTGAACCCGTTGAGGGAGATGAGCATTTTGAATTTTTTGTTGATGGAATTCATGTTTATGTACCCAAAACTGCTTCAAGCCTTCTTGATGGTGTTGAAATTGATTACGAAGAAAAGTTAATGGGTGGCGGTTTCAAATTAAATAATCCAAATGCATCTAAAAGTTGTGGATGTGGAGAAAGCTTCAGATAATTAAGTATCAATTTCACTCAATTCTTTGGGTATTTTTGCAAATGGTGCATTGTTTTTTATTTTATTTCTTTCATCTGTATCTATGGGTGTAGGTCCATATTCTATAAATTTTATAAGGCCCTTTTCACGTAAGAAATAATATGTTCTTGGATTACAAGACTTGATTAGTTTTTCACTGAATTCATCGTGTATGGCTTTTCTTCTTCTTGTTGCGTGTCCGACTTCAACACCAATCCCTACTAAGGTTGCACTAAATAGGACAATTAGAATTGATAATGAGAACAAAATCAAATCACCCCCTTCCCTGAATAAGGCGGTAAGATCTCTAATCAAAAGGAAAACTAATCCTATTCCTACTAATGGTTCTAAAAGTTCACGAAAGAATCTTTCTATCGGTATTATTGCTGTCCCTGCAGGATCTGCAAATACAAATTCTGTATTGATTGCTGTCTTAATAACTCCTAAAATCGAAACTAAAATAAGATATGAAAAAGCAGAAATAAGAATAATAATCCAATAATCAAACCCTCTAAATATCCAATGAACAATTAGCCATGCGAATAATCCAAGATAAACTGTCATCAACATTTTACTAAATGCAACAATATCTCCTCTTAATTCATCTTCATTATTCCTAGGCCTTGGAATGTGTATTAGTTGCCATTTTGAGATATGTTGAAATTGCATAATGATATATGCAAGTAATCCTTTACGTATTAGAATATATTCTGCTAAAGAAAGCAATGGTAAAGCAAGTAAGAATAGAGGAGTTGCAAAAAGAAGAACTAATGGAGTGAAGAATAAACTAGGCAATAATATGAAATGAGGAGTTTTTAGGGGAAATAGGAAATCAGTCTCAATTAATTTCTGACGATCTTTTGGAATTCTTCTTCTTCTAGCCGCTTCATCTAATTGATCTCTAAATTGAGTAAGAGAGTACCCTGCATTAACAACTAAACTAAGCAATCTTCTATATTCTTCGTGTTGATAAGAGCCACCAATATATCTTTTCCAAATAATCCTTATTGGTATTGCAGCTAATATTGGTATGAATAAAATGCCGATTGCCGAAAGGATTTGAACTAGGTCAATCTCACTATCCATGTTGCGGGTTATGGGTTAGTTCATTAAGGAAATAGGTAATTTAAATGATTATAATCGCTTTTATACCAAAACTTTACCTTTAAGGTTTTGAGATTTGACATATCCAAAAGTTTCCGAATCTGTACTTTCTAAGATATTTTTATTGTCACCTTTCATCCAATATCCCTTTTCAATGTCGATATCATCTATTCTTTTTACAATTAGATTTTTGCCAAATGGATTTTTGAAAAGTACAACATCGCCTACTTTTAACATTTCCAAGGCTTTTTTGCTATAATCTACCCACTTAAATTCACCATTTTTTATTGTTGGAGACATACTATCTCCTTCAATTGTGATTATTCTTAATTTTCCAGTAAAAAACTTCCAGATTTTTGAAAAAGCCATATAATCACTTAAGAGGCCCTAATCCAAGGAACTTCCTTACCTTTTGTAGCCCAAAATAGATTATGGATTTCTTCTATTGCATCCATTAATTCTTGAGCATGAATCACACTAACTTCTACTTTACATGCGCTGCATAACTTAGCAGCAGTCCAAAATATGTTGTGAATTTCTGGATTTGATTCTAAATGAACAGGTTTGAAATAATCAGTCCAAAGTACCAATAATTCATCTTTACATTTTTGTGCTTCTTCTTCTTTTATTGAAGCATACCTGCTCATTGTGTTGATATATGATGCTGAACTGCAATCTGCATCACTTTCAGATAGATCCATCATTTTTTTTGTCATTGATTGTACAGCTTCTCCCGCAATTCTCGCACTTGCTGGGTCATAGACTCCACAAGGCCCATCACAGTGAGCATCTGCCGTTTTTAGAACACTTTTTACTAACTTACTTATTCTTCGCATAATTTGCCCAATCTAATCAACTTATTGAATATTATTATTGTACAAATGTTGAAGCAGTGGTTGAGATACGAGGTAATATGAATCATAGAATTGCGGTCACAGATGGCTTGGCAAAAGAAGCAATCTTGTATTTGAGAAAAGAAGAATATGTTGTAGATGAAGTAAGTTTTACTAAAGATGAAATAAATAAAGGTTCATTATTAGATTATGATGCAGTAATAATACGTAGTGCTACTAAATTAGATAAAAAAGCAATAGAGGCAAATTCTGGAGGCAAATTGAAAGTAATTTGTAGAGCAGGAGTTGGTGTAGATAATATCGATATTAATGCTGCAACAAATAATGGTATTATGGTTGTAAATGCTCCCTCATCAACAACTAAGAGTGTTGCAGAATTGACGCTTGGTCATCTTCTTTCCTGCACGAGGCATATTCCTAAAGGTGACAGAATGTTGAGAGATGGAATTTGGGCAAAAAAAGAATTAAGAGGTAGTGAACTTTTTGGTAAAAACTTAGGATTAATAGGTTATGGGAGAATTGCAAGAAATGTAAGTAATTTGGCTATTGCATTTGGTATGAATATCCATGCTTTTGATCCATATCTGCCCAATGAAATGTTTGGAGGAATTACTAAACATGAGACTATAGAAGATTTATTTTCTAACTGTACCCATATTAGTGTACATTGTAATTTAACAGAAGACACAAGGAATTTAGTTGGTGAAAAATTGATAGATTTAATGCCAAAATTAGGTGCAGATGGATCAAATTGTGGCAGATACCTTGTAAGTTTATCAAGAGGGGGCATTGTAAATGAATCAGAATTATTTAATTGTTTAAATAATGGTAAATTAACTTGTGCAGGATTAGATGTTTTTGAAACAGAACCAGTACTAAAAAACAATCTTCTTAATTCTGATAATTTTATTGGCACCCCTCATATTGCTGCTTCTACTGTAGAGGCTCAGATAAGGGTTGGTTTAGAATCTGCAAATCAAATAATAAATAGTTTGAATGGTGAGGTGCCTACTAATTTAATTAATAAAGAAATTTTAGATTAGTTTAGTTTTTTATCTACGATTTCTAATGTTTTGGCTAAATCTTTAACAATTCTATTTGAAATCTCTGAAACAGATTTTGAAATTTCGGGTTTATCTAAACCAAGTAAGTTAATCTTAACATTTAGTAGGGCTCCATTTGAAGCAGCATGTGCTAAAAGAGCAGCTACAGCAACATCGGTAATTGCATTTGAATTCCCTTTTTCTGCAAGTATAGGGAGAACTTCAAGTAAATCTGCAGCTTTTTTTGCAGTTTCTAAAGGTATTAATGCAGCATTAATTGTTGCATCTTCGATTTCATTTGCTCTAATTCTTTTTTCTTCTTCTGAATTTTTTGGTAATTTCCAAGATTTCATTACATTTTCAAATGATTCAGCATCTTTGTTTGCTAGTTCTAAAGAATCATGAAATAATGGTATTGCAATTAATTGAATTTTTTCGGCATCTTCCCATCCATCTTTCCATTTTTCTTTACTTATTGTCAAATCACAAACCATACAAGTTAGTGCTGCAGCATTTCCTAATGTTATTGCTGCAGCAGAACCACCTCCTGGTGTAGGTGAACTACTTGATAATGCAGTTTGGAATTCTTTTACAGTCATTCTTGCATAATCTTCCATCATCTCATCTCCTTATTTTGCTGCCCATTCAATTATTCTTTTATTTTTATCAAATAAATCAAGTTTATTTAGCATTAAACCATCAACCGCAGAATCAACTAATTCTTCTATAGATGCGCTATCGGGATTATTATGATAAAATTTTCCAGAATCAATTAATGCGTTCAGTGGAATTAATCCCACTAGTTCTCCAGCAGTCACTTCAAGATTTTGTTTTGCAGCTTCTTTTTTAATTTCTTCAATTATTGTGTGCATCCCTGTTTTGTTATAGTCAAGCAAATTCATTGAAACTTGTGCTGTCTTTTTGTCATACATCCATCCTGCTGCTTGAAGTTCGGGAAATTTCCCTTTCTTTCTTTTTGGCTTACCAAATTCATCTAATATTTTATTTCCCTGATCATCTTTGATTAATACTCCACTAGTTCTTATTAATCCAGCAATTTTATTTGCTTCAGATTTATCATTTGTATTTAAATTGACATTATAAGCAATTAATACGGAACGTGCTCCTGTAGCAGTGGCGCCAGATTTAGGTACAAATTTTTGTGGACCTTCATCTGGAATCCATTCATTTTCCATAATTTTTTGATTTAATCCTTCATATTCTCCTTTTCTAATATTTGGAAGTAGAATTCTTTCTGGAGATTTTGCAGCTTTTGCATATAAATATACAGGAATTTGCATTTCATTACCAATTTTCTTTGCAAATTCTTCTGCTAATGATACGCATTCATTCATTGTCGAGTTATTGATTGGAATGAAGGGTACAACGTCAACAGCACCCATTCTTGCATGTTCGCCAGAATGTTTGGTCATGTCTATTAATTCAATTCCCTTTTTTGCACAATTTATTGCGGCTTCCAAAACACTTTTTGGTGAGCCTACAAATGTAATTACAGTTCTATTGAAATCTTCACTTGAATCTACATCTAGGAGAGTAACTCCCTTTACATGATTAATTGAGTTACAAATTTCTTCTATCGTTTCAATATTTTTCCCTTCACTGAAATTAGGGACACACTCAACTAATCCTTCGTTCATGTGCTATCCTTGTAAAAATAGTCTTTGAATTATTTGCTTACGCGTATAAGGAGTTTATTTTTTCATTTTCTGCATTCTTTCTCATTTTTTCAGTAATTTTTAATGCTGCAGTAAAATCTTTTGCTAGAACTTTTTCCCTCCGATCTCTAATCGCTTCCATTCCTGCTTCGACACACATAGCCTTAATGTCTGCTCCACTAAATCCTTCAGTTGCTGCAATGATGTTTTTTATGCTCAATTTAGAAGAGTTCATATTTTCTATATTTATTTTGAAAATTCCTTTACGTGCTTCTTCATTAGGTAGAGGTATTTCAATAATCCTGTCAAATCTGCCCGGTCTTAATAGTGCGTCATCTAGTATATCAGGTCTATTTGTAGCAGCAATGATTTTAACAGAATCTAGTGGGTTAAAACCATCTAATTCAGCTAATAGCTGCATTAATGTTCTTTGAACTTCTCTATCTCCACTTGTAGCTGTATCAAGTCTTTTGGCGCCAATTGCGTCTATTTCGTCAATAAATATTATTGCAGGTGCTTTTTCTTGTGCCAATGCAAATAATTCTCTAACCATACGCCCACCTTCTCCTATGTATTTTTGAGCTAACTCGCTACCCACAAGTTGAATGAATGTAGCATCTGCATTTGCAGCTACAGCTTTTGCAATCATTGTTTTGCCGCAACCAGGTGGTCCTGTAAGAAGGACACCTTTAGGTGGTTTTATTCCTACCTTTGAAAATAATTCTGGCATTTGTAATGGAAGTTCAATCGCTTCTCTTAGTAATTTAATCTGTTCATCTAAGCCTCCGATTTCCTCAAATGTAATTGTTGGTTTATCTCCAACTTCAGCACCCGTAACTAAAGGATCCCATCCATCTTGAAGAACATCAATTATTGCTAATGTATCTTGATTAAGAGTTACTCTTGCTCCTGGTTTAAGTTTATTTTCTGGAATTGCAGGGTTTACTGAAACTTTGAATACAGTACCATTACTGCTCCTTACTATTCCCGTTTTTTCAGAAATCATATCTTGCAAGTGTCCAATTATAAGAGGTGGGCTTCTAAGTGAATTTACTTCATCTTCTAGTCTATGTGCAATTTTCCTGATTCCATCAAGGTCTCTTTCTAATTGCATTTTTTCAGTTGTAAGCCGCTGAACATTTTCATGCAATTCTCTAAATTCTGTCTGTAATTTTATCATGTCATCTTCGGCTTTTCTTGTATTGTCATTACCGCCTGGCCGTAAAACATCCCCATCTGATGTCATAGTACTCATGCTTTCCTTATCTTAACCTACTTCAACTTATTCACGTTTTTTTTGATAATTTGTTGTTTTTAAGGGATATAATCAAAAGCCCCTGATATTACAACTTCATGAGAAGAATGGGTGATTGTGAACTTTGTGGGGCAATGAATGTTGGTACAAAGAGAGTATCATATCATAAATCAAATATTGAAGCATGTGTAAGGTGTTGTGAAAAAATGAATTTATCTCCTTTGAGGACAAGAGAATCGATTCGAAGTAGGAGTGTTGGGAAAAAAAAGTCTAATTACAAGCCTAAATTAACTACCTCTAAATCACTTGTTGATAATTTTTCAAAGAAAATTAGTATGAGGCGCTCAGAAAAAAATTTGAGTAAAAATGATTTAGCAAAAAAGGCAAATGTGAGATTAATTGATATCCAAAATATTGAGTCTGGAAAAATCCTTGAAGATAAAGTTGTTCAAAAAATTGAAAAAGCATTAGAGATTAATTTATTTACAGATGAAACTGCTCCTGATGTTCGTAGAGTAAGAAATACTGGAGGAGGAGGAATGACTTTAGGTGATTATTTAAATGAAAATTGATGAAAAAAGTCACAGAAATAATTGGATCGTGCCTGTGCATGCAATATATTTAGCACAGGACGACCGTAAGAAGAATACAGCTGTTAAATTATCCAGAAAGAAGAAACTTAAATTACATTCAAATCTTCGAAATATTCCAAAAAAGGGAATCTTATTAGATCCCTTGTGTGGTAAGGTATTTGGCCCTGAAGATCATGAAATCTTAAAAAGAGGGAATCCATTAGTCGCATTAGATTGTAGCTGGAATCAAATTGAAACAAGTTTAGAAACAATTTCAAAGCGTAGTAAATTATTACCTAGGACATTGCCATTGTTACTTGCTGCAAATCCTGTAAATTGGGGTAAACCAACAAAATTATGTACGGCAGAGGCTATTGCTGCAACATTATATTTGATGGGCGAAGTTAAACAGGCAGAAAATATTCTTTCATCATTTAATTGGGGGATGGAGTTCATCAAATTAAATAAAGATCCACTTGATGATTATGCAAATGCTAAATCTAGTTCAGAATTAGTAAAACTTCAATTTGATTACTTTGATTAGTAATTATTATTCTTCAGAATGTAACTGTTTTGCTAATTCTCTCATATCTTCAACTTCGTCAGATTCATCCATTATTTCTACACCAAGTAATGTTTCAATAACGTCTTCCATGGTTACTAAACCTACAGTTCCTCCGAAATCATCTTGAACAATTAAAAATTGTTCTTTGTTTTCTAAAAGAATATCTAGTGCTTTATCAACAGAGTCGTTATGTTTGCATTTTTGTACTTCTCTAAGAATTTCATCCATTTTACTTTCAAAATCATCTTCAGCTGCCCTTCTAAGAATCTCACTTCTAAGCACATAGCCACTTACTTTGTCAACATCATTATCAATTACTGGCATTCTTCCATGAGTCATTATTGGTATTCTATCCATTACTTCTGCTACAGTTTCCTTTTTATCGACACTTGACATTACTACTCTTGGGGTCATTATTGTTTCCACTTCAATGTCTCTTAATCTTAGTAAGTTTTTAATTACTTTCTCCTCATCTTTTTCAATTTCTCCTTCTTCTTCTCCGATATCTGCGAGTACTGCTAATTCATCTCTAGTTACAGTAGATTGCTTAGCACCAGGTAGCATCTTTTTGAAAATCTCAATAGGAGTGACAATAAAAATCAATGAGAGGGTTACAAAATGAATCATATATGCCATTGGTGTTGACAATTTTTTCCAATAAGCAGATCCTAATGTTTTTGGTAGTATTTCACTGAATAAGAGGACAAAAATAGTTAAAATAGCAGATGCAATAGCCATTCCGTATTCTCCTGGATTTAATTTTTCAACTTCTACGCCGACTCCTAATGCACCTACTGTATGTGCTATGGTGTTTAATGTTAATATTGCTGTAAGTGGTCTTACAGAATCATCTTTTTTTAGGTTTGACCACATCTTTCCTGCTTTAATATTGTCCGACTCAAGTACACTAATGTAACTAGTAGAGATAGAAAGTAGTACTGATTCCATTATTGAGCAGAGAAAAGAAACTCCTAAAGCTAGGCTAGCATAAATAATTAGTAACGTGTATTCCAAGAGTTGGTATCCCCCGCTATGTATATCTTAACAACATCTGGTTATTGAGGTTTAATGAAAGAATGTAGGGAACTTTTCATGAATGTAAGCCATTTCGGAGGGATTATTGAGGGACAAATATGAGGTTAAAGAATAGAGATGTACCTACTATTGATTTATCTAGTCTAAGGCCTGTCCCTACTAAACCAAAAGAAAACAGTGAAAATAGCATTCCTCCAGAGCATGTGATGATATGTGTTGCATGGCCATATGCAAATGGGCCATTACACTTAGGTCATGTAGCAGGATGTTATTTGCCTCCAGATATCCAATTTAGATTTGAAAGAGCATTAGGAAATAAAGTTCTAATGGTTTCTGGAAGTGATGAGCATGGAACACCTATTACAGTAGCTGCTGAACAACAAAATGTTCCTCCTCAAGAAATAGTAGATAAATATCATGTTTTAAACAAACAAGCATTATTAGATTTGGGTTGTTCATGGGATAAAAATATTGATGAAAGAGGAATAGATTATGGTGGCGCACTTTTCAATAGAACTAGTGATTTAGACCATAAGAAATATGTTAAAGAGAATTTTCTTTTATTGCATAAAGCAGGTTTATTTGAACAAAAAACAATGCAACAATATTTTGAAGTTCAGGAATCAGGTGGTAGATTTTTACCTGATAGATATGTTGAGGGAAATTGCCCTACGTGTGATGCAGAAGGTGCTCGTGGTGATCAGTGTGATACTTGTGGTGCTACATACGAAGCTACAGAATTAATCAATCCGAAATCGAAAATGAACCCTGAAGCGAAAATTGAAATTAGAGATACAGAACATTTTTTCTATAGATTAGATAAATTTCAGAATGTATTAGAAGAGCATGCAAGAGATAGAAATCCATATTGGAAATCTAATGTAAAAGCAATGACAAAACAATGGTTGGAAATGGGCCTTAGGCCTCGCGCAGTAACTAGAGATTTAGATTGGGGGATCTCACTACCTCTAGAAGGAGCAAAATGGGAGGGTAAATGTGTTTATGTTTGGTTTGAAGCAGTACAAGGTTATTATTCCTGTGCAAGGATTTGGTCGGAAAGATTTGGTCAATCTAATGATTGGGAAAAATGGTGGAAAATATCAGAAAATGGAGTCGTTCCGCGGCATTTATATTTTTTAGGTAAGGATAATATTCCGTTCCATACTGTGATTTGGCCAGCACTTATATGTGGTTTAAATCATGCTAATAATGGATTATTTGATACTGATGAAGTCAATTTACCAGGTCCTGGAGATTTAGCATTAGAGTCTAATGTACCTGCTATGGAATATCTTATGTTGGCAGGTGGCCAATTTTCAAAAAGTCGTAAGCATGCAGTTTGGCTACCATCCTTTTTAGAAAAATTTGATCCAGATACCTTAAGGTATTATCTTTCTATAAATATGCCCGAAAATCATGATACTGATTTTAATTGGAAAGATTTTGTTGAAAGAGTAAATTCAGAATTGATTGCTGCTTACGGTAATTTTGTTCACCGTGTAATGAGCCTAACTCATAGGATTGCTGAAGGAGAGGTAAATCCATTAATAGAATTTGAAGAAATGGAAAAACATAAACTTAATTTTGATAAATTAGAAAAAATACATTTAGAAGCTACTAATTCATTAAAAAAACATAGGTATAAAGAAGCATTGAGGCACTTAATTTCAGCAGCACAACTAGGAAATCAAGTATTGCAGTCATCAACACCTTGGAAATATTTGAACTCGGAAGGATCTGATGAAAGAACAGAATCTTTATCATCATTATTTTTTGGTTGGAAATTATGTAAATTTTTAGCAATTACTACCCAGCCATTTTTACCCTTCAGTGCCCAAAAATTATGGGAGATGCTTGGTGAATCAGGAGATGTTTCAGAAGAATTGTGGTCTAGTGCAATAAATTGGGATTCAAAGATAAATTGGAATTCAGCAATTCCAAAACCTCTTTTTGAAAGATTAGATTTAGAAAAGATTATTGAAGAAGAAAAATCTTTGGCAGAGGAGTTAGTAGAGGAAAATTCAGATACAGTAATACATTCTGTGAAAGGTGGAAAAAAGGTGAAAAAGATGAGTAAAGAGATTGAAGGAATAGCATATGTTGATTTTGAAACATTTATGAAAGTTGAATTGAGAGTCGGTAAAATAAGTTCTGTGGAAGAGCATCCTAATGCAGATAAATTAATGGTTGTAAATTTAGATGATGGAAGTGAAAGTGGTAGAATAATTTGTGCAGGATTAAAGGAATATTATACTCCTGATGAGATGAATGGCATGCATGTTATTTTTGTAGCAAATTTAGAACCTAGGAAATTAAGAGGAATACAATCTGAAGGTATGTTACTTGCCGCTGATGACGAATCTGGAAATGTAAAGTTATTGACCGTGGATTCGTCAATGAAACTAGGTTCAAGGGTAAGATAAATTAATTACTTATTCATCTTGAATTTTTGTTCTGCAAAGTCACCAAGCCCTTCTAATTTAGCTAACCATCCAGTTTCTTCTCCAGAAGGTACATGTTTAACAAGGTAGGCATTGAAAATGATGTCCCAAAGTCCTTGTTTGCTTTCTTGAAATAGATATCTTTTACATAACCAAGCATCAATTAATATTATTGAAGAAGCAAACACTCCTCCTCCTAAAAGTGCATAATCACCATCTCCAGATCCCATTAGCATTAAAATCAAACCAAGCAAAAACAGTGGAAAATTTAGATTATTTAGTAATGCATGCAAAAATAATGGTTTTTCTGATTTACTGTTGATATATTTAGTTCTTGAGATAAATTGGCCCAGATTTCTTCCCATGAAAATTGGTAAAATAATGATATTTGTTATTGCTAGTAGAATTCCTCCTATGATGATCCATGTAGGATTTGCATTAAGGAATGCACTCATTACAATTGCCGTAACTACAAGTCCCCAATTTACAACAAAATTAGCAAGCCCTACAGCAAAGCGATTTAATCTTCCTGCTAGTTCAAATTCTGCAGGAATAACTTTTGGTTCACTAGGGGCTCTTTTCTTTCTTTCTCTTCTAGGCTTTTTCTTCTCAGAAGTAACAACAACTGGTTCAATTTCAGTTTTTGCTTTTCTTTGCCTTCGTTCTCTTTTTGGTTTTTCAACTTCGGCAACTTTTGGTTCAGCCTTTTTTTCTGCAGCTTTGTCAAGTAATCCCATATTTTCTCCTCCTTATTTTTTAATTATACATTTCGCCCATTTCTTCGTAAAGACTCCAGTTTTCTGAAGCAATAAACTCGTTTATGGCCTCCTCTGGTAATTCTGCTAGTTTTTCATTTACTAGTTTGAAAAATGTTTCTCTCTCTTTTTGTGATGCTGATTCTGGTTCCGATGCAATATTTTTGTATATGTCAAAATCCTTGCTTTCCAAAAACGAATTTAAATTATTTTCTGGTAGTTTTCCTAGTAATTCATCTACGACACCAACAAATTTTTCGAATAAATCTTCTTCTAATGTCTTCGCTACTTCAGTATGTTCAAGAGCTTCGTGATCTTCTTCACCATCTAGTATGGCATTTATGGCATCTCTTCTTTCAAATAGTGAATTTAATTCATCTCCAAATTTTTTGACATCAGCCTTCTTTTTCTTTTTCTTAGCTTTGTTAAATGATTTTTCAATTTCAAGGATTTGGTCTTCTATCTCGTCTAATTCGTCCTCTAATTCGTCCGCAATATCTTCACTTAAAGGTTCATCAACGACTTCTTCGTTTTCTTCTATATCGTCCTCTTCAATTAACTCAACAATTGGGACCTGGTGTAATTCTTGCATTTTTTGCTGTCTTTCTTGTTGCCTAAGTACAATAATTTCTCTATCTAATTCAGAACCAAAACGGTCAGCGTATCTATCTAGTAAACTTCCTACTTCTCCAGAGCCAATCCTGTCTATGTGACCGTATACTTGTTGTAATGGTTTATCACTAGTTCTTTTCCATAATTCTCTGTAATCGCTATCTTCTACGTCAGTTACTTCGATAACTTCTTCCATGGTTTCATTTAATTCCTTAGGGATTGCGAATGGCATAGATTCGGGCTCTGGCGCAGGAGGCGGAGGCAATGAATCAAGTAAGTCTACGCTTTCTAAAGCAGGTGGAGGGGGTATTTCCATTTCTGGTGTTTCAACTTGAATATTTTCATTTAAAGATGGAGGTGGAGGTATAGAATCAATTCCTGGAGGAGGGGGAACAGAATCAAGCCCAGGTGGGGGGGGAATATCTAAATTATTTTGAGGCGGAGGTGGTGGTAAATTAATACTCAAATCCATTGGTGGAGGGGGTATTTCTAAGGGCGTTTCAACGCTTAATTCTGGTTGTGGTGGAGGAGGTAAATTAGTGCCTGATGGGCTTCCCCATTGCACTATATCACTAAGGTCTGAGTTGCCCTTATTTCGACTCTTTTTGTCATCTGGAGACTCACTCATTCGATTCCACCGGTTAACGTGAATGGTATCTTTCCTATAATCTTGGCTAATATAATCGCATTATGTGTGGTGTATTACCTCTTATTTATTATGGCCCAATTCTTTAAAATTAGGAATGACGCAACATCCTCGTTGACTTCGATAATATCGCCTTTAAAAAGGTCATATTCTTTATTTTTTATTCTAATATTTCCTTCTTCTATGGTGATTTCAACATTTATTGTTTTACCATTTCCAAATACTACAGCTTCAGTTAATGGATCAAATTTATTTTGATTATCTGGATCTAGACGACTTAATGGAAATTCAGTTACTTTAAGTCCAGATTTCCCATGCAAACTCGTAGGATATCTAATGACTCTTCTGACATCTACTGTCACAGGGTCGTCTGTTTCACCACTTTTTGAAAGAATAATACTTTGGTCAGCTTTAATTAACTCTTTAAAAACTTCTTCATTTTTAACGCCTAGTCTTGTAAATTTCCCTTTCATAATTTGTTCTTTAACACCTTCTGCTTTGAATTTCCCAATCATATTTTTGAATGCAGCAGTAGGTTTTTTATTCTTTGTCATATATTTTTCCCCCATACTTTCCAGTAATGAATTCGTAATTTCTTTTGCCTTATCTGAACCTTCATTGTTGTTAATAAAATCTATTTTCTCAATTAGGTTTTTAGACCCCTCAACTACTTTATTAGGCCAGCCATTTGCATTAATCCATCCCTCGTTATTTCTGGATTTATCAACGTCTACAGAATTTCCTCTAATGTGGTTTACTAATTCCCTTCTTGCAGAAGAATCAAGATGGAAGATACTAGGGTCTCTATAATGTAGATGAAATCCTCTATGGCCTGAAAATGTTACTTGTAAATATTTTTCATCGAAGCCAAAATCAGGTTTTAAAAAATCATTCCATAGGTTCCATGCATATTCCCTTATTATTTCTAACATTTCTGGAAAATTAAATGGGTTTATGCTTGGAAGGTGGTCTCCATCCAAATCAAATATTAAATCTGCACCCTTCCAACCCTTTTCTGACATTTTTAATTGGTTTGGGTCTTCCCAATATGCCGTACTATAGAATACATTTGCTGGAGTTCTATTGACTAGAAATTCTCTTAGGTTATTTACTGAATTGAAACTTTTATGCCTAAGAGGTTTGTTATTTCCAAATGGAGAGAGCATCCATTCTCTCATTCTAATTCTCGGTGGAGTCCATAATTCAGCATTTCTGTAATAATCGCCAAATTTAAGGGCATATCTCGCCCAATCACTAGATGCCACAGTCCGTGTTATTATTGGTGGATTGTAAGCATTACCATAATTTCATTTACTTATTATAAAATGGTTTGTTTGATTTTGTTATTTTAGTTGAAGGAGCAGCACCAGTAAGTTTTTGATAATATTCCCAGCAAACATAATGTTGATCTATGACCATTGCCTCGCCAAATGTCATAATCTTCCCTGTATAATGGCAAATAGGTCCTAGTTCTCCATTTTCAGTTAAACCTAATGGCACATGTTGATGAGGCATGACCACTCCTATGGAATCAAGATATTATGTTTTGTCACTATTCTTCGAATGATTCCTTATTATAGTGTGAGATTAAACCAAGTGCAACTTCGCATGATTCTGAAATTTCTGGTAATTCATGATTTAGGAATTTTTCTAATATTGGTTTTGTTGATATGTCTCCAATAGCACCGATTGCTTCTGCGGCTTCATGCCTAACCATTACATGTTCCTTTTCATCTTCTAACCTTTCAATTAAGTAAGGTATTGCTGATTCATTTTGCATTTGTCCCATTACGTATGCAATTTCATGTTTAAGTAATGCAGAATTAGAATTAAAACCGTTACTTAAAATATCTATAGAAGTATCAGAGCCATCATTTCTCAAACTAAATACAGCTCGCATTCTTTCAAACATATTCTCATCTTCATTCGTAAGGATGAAGTTTAATTTTTCTAAAGATTTAATTTCTGTAGGGGGCGCGGGATCTACTGAACCAAACTCACTTACTTCAGGCTTAGGCATACTATCTTTTTGTTGCCAAATAAAATTAGTTTTTCATTTTTATTATTGTTTGTGGCTTTTTAATTTTGCTTGAAAAAACGATTCATTAATGACCACATTGACGTAGACTTTTATTATGTGTTAAAAAATGAAGCAAATGGAGGAGTGGAGTTATGAGGCAAAGAAAGAATGCAATATATGTCATGTTTATTTTAATTTCTTTATCAATAGTGGCTAATGTTGTACAGGCAGACGCCCCTCTTAGTGTACTATTAACTCCCGATTCAGATGTGCCAATCGATCGTTCAGATGAACTATCATATTCAGGAGACGGTAATCTTTTAGCAGTTGCTTTTGAAAAAGATGTATATTTATACCACACAGGAACAAGAAATGAATTAGATTTTTCTCCATTGGTCCTTAATGATGATTATGTGACAAGTATTGAATTTACTGATGATTCAACTAATCAGGGAGAAGGATATTTATTGGTTGGCAGAACAAGTATTATGACAAATACACCCGCAATTTCTGTTTATGATTTATCAACAATACCATGGTCTCATAATTATGTTAGTGAAGGTAAAGAAGTATCGTCTATTGTCACAATAAGTAATGCTAGCGGGGGTTCTTTTGCTTATGCAACAAATTTTGGAGGAACTGAAAGAATTTATGTTTATTCTTTTTCAAATTTAGATGAGCCAATAAGGGTCATCGATACAGAACACGAAACAAAAATTTCTTGCCTTGATTATGATTCAACAAATGATGTATTTATTTCAGGTTCTCTTGGTAGAATTGAACTTAATATGGCAAATGGACAAATGGAAGAACATTTTGAAACAGGGCAAACGATATTTGATTGTAAGTTCTCTAAAGACGGGATATATGCTTGGTCATCAGAAGATGGAGTTAAAATAATGGACTCAAGCCATAATTTTTTACAATCATTCACACTTGCGAATACAATAAATGCACAAAAAATAATTTTTCAGCCTGAGGATAATTTGATGAGGTTACTTACAAATGACGGAGGTAGTAGTTTGATTACATATTCAACCATTGGGAACTGGGAAAAAATCGATAGTATGGCATTAGGGCATGTTGTAAGGGATTTAGACATTAATCCAATTAATGGAAATGTTGCAACATCAACTTATTCTAAATATATTGCAATCTATTCTAATAATTGGATAAGTCCCCTTTCCTCCCCTTCACCCTCTAATGATTTAGATCATGATGGAATAGATGACCAAGAAGACGAAGATAGAGACGGAGATGGAATCTTGAATCATTTAGACGTCTCTTGTGATTCTGACACTCCTTGCAATTTAGTTTCTGACACAGAATTTATACGTAACCTTGAAGTAAAAATGGAAGAAAATAAATTGATTATTAGTGAGAGGGTATATTTCAGCTTACAAGTTAGTGAATCATTAAGATTAATCGCAGCAGAAGCACTTGAAGAAGATGGATACATAGTTCCTGATGAAAGAACAATATTTAATGATGGCTTTTGTTCTAAATTAGATGTGAATTTAATATCTGATTCATGGTATGGAGTATTTTCATTTGATAATAATTCCATTATTGCAGGGGTTGATAGTATTGATTATTCATGTGATGGATTAACAAATTTAGCTCATGACTCTAAGGAAAGAATTAGTTTTGGTTGGACTTTGTCATATGAACTTCTAAAGGAACTGCCAAATAATTATACGTTAACAATTACAAATCCTCCTTCTTTAGGATATGGGATGCCTTCTGACCTTGCTCATAGCTATCCAATAAAATTATCTGTTATTGATTCTGAAATTAAAACATATGTAATTGAATCATGGTTTGACACAACAGCACCATTTGATCTAGAGTTTAAGGGTGAAGAGGAGAAAGCAAGCATAGAGGTAGGAACATTAGTAAAATATCTAAAATATGCATCCTATACATTATTATCTATTGCTTTCATAGTTATTTCTGGATTATTAATTATAAGACGCAGGAATAGATTTAGTATTGATGAGTATTCAATTACTAAAAGAACACCACCTTCCACTAAAAAGAAGGCGCCACCTGAGTCTAAACGGAGTAAAAAGGAGTATGAATACTATAACCCTGGAAGAAGGGAAGGAGATGATTGGAATTATGGGGATGATGCTGGATTTTATTATTCTGAAACATATACAGATTATAAGAAAGCATCAGATTCACTCAATAAAAAAACTAAAGTAAGGAAAATAAAAGTAGATCCCGATAAAAAGCCAGTTAGTGAAACTAAAGAAAAAAGTAAACCTAGTAGAAGGAGAGTAGCAAGAAAAAAGAATAAACAAACTGAAACTGAGATTATTGAAGAAAAAGCCCCTATTGATTCTGAAGAAGAACTCATAAATCAAACGATAAAAGGAATTGAAACTCAGAGCCAAGAAAAAAGTATAGATGATTTAAAGAAGGTCATGGAAGAAGAATCCTTAGAAGAAAAAGTTGAAGTTACAAAAGATGAAGAAGAAATGATGGATAAAGCATTAGATAAATTCTTTAGTTAAACCTAATTGAAAATTTTAGTATTTTTCATTAAGAATTTTCTAAACTCTTCAAATAATAGTATTGAAGAAGCTAATAGTATTACAACTGGCCAGGTGTATGGTTCAGTGAATTCCTGAACAGAAAGGAACTCACCTATTTTTAGATTTAATAGAGGTACTTTATATTGAGAGAATTCTATTATGCATACTAGTAGTGTTGTACATATTAAGAATGAATATGCTACCGCTTTATTTGATAATATGCCTAATTTAAATATACTTTTATCAATACTTCTACAATTCATTACATTAAATAATTGGAACATGACAAATACTGCAAATGTAGCAGTTACAGCCTGCTCATAATCTGCTTGCCCTCTTACTGTATAGTATACAATTAGGGTACCTACTGCCATTAATGTACCAAGGAATGTGATCATTACCGTATCAATCAAATTTGGCAATCCTTCAGAAACAGGCCTTGGAGCCCTACTCATTACCTTCCCGTGATTTTTCTCCATACCCAATGCAACTGCAGGGGGTCCATCCATTAGGATATTTATTACTAGTATTTGAGTAGCAGTTAATGGTATTTCGTCAGGAGTTCCTAATACAAATGAACTTAAGATTAAAACTAAAACTGCAGCAACGTTTGTGGAAACTTGATATCTTACAAAATTTCTAATATTCCAATATATTTTTCTTCCTTCTTCTACTGCATGTACAATATTTGCGAAATTATCGTCTTGCAGAACCATATCTGCTGCATCTCTAGCAACATCAGTACCTGCAATGCCCATGGCTATTCCAATATTTGCTGAAGATAATGCGGGAGCATCATTAACTCCATCTCCTGTCATTGCTACAACTTCACCAGTTTTTTGTAATGCCTGTACAATCCTCATTTTTTGATCAGGTGTAACTCTGGAAAAGATATTTACTGATCTTACTATTTCAATTAATCTTTGGTCATTAATGTCATCTAATTCATATCCACTAACTGTTTCAGAGTTTTCATCACATATTTCCAATTCTATTCCTACAGATTTGGCAGTATACTCTTGATCCCCTGTAATCATTATTACTCTGATTCCAGCCTCATGACAAGTTGCTATTGCTTCATATGCTTCACTTCTTGGAGGGTCTCTAATTCCTATTAATCCTAAAAATATCAACTCAGATTCTATTGTATTTATGTTTTCTACATCGGCATCATCATTTATTTTTTTACCTGCTAATGCGAGTACTCTTAAAGCACCTGAAGCCATTGAGTGGTTTATTTCTTTAATTTCTGCAAGATGAGTATCATTAATTTGAACTATTTCTCCATTTTCATAAATATGGCTAATTAAACCTTCCATTGGATCAAATGCACCTTTTGTGAATACCCATTTCTCATCATTTAATTGATTAATAGTAGTCATTCTTTTTCTATCAGCATCAAAGAAGAATTCATGTATTCTTGGATGTTTTTTCTTGTATTCATCAGATGACCCCAAAGTTTTCCAACCAAACGTTGCAGTTGCTGAGCAAGTAGGATCTCCAATTGCTTGCCAACCATCATCTTCCTTACTTATTTGACTATTATTACATAAAGCAGCACAGGAAAATGCTTTTTCAATCCCTATGTCTGAAGTTAATTTTTTCAAATCAATTTGTTTTTTTGAAGACTTTTCAGTAATTCCCTTTATCGTGGGGTCATACCCTCTTCCTTTAATGTCATATCTCACATTTCCTGTATAGAATTGTACAACTGTCATTTCATTTCTAGTTAATGTTCCCGTTTTATCTGTACATATTACTGTAGTAGAGCCAAGTGTTTCAACAGCTTTCATCCTTCTAATTATGGCTCTATGCCTGGCCATATTTCTCATGCCTAAGCCAAGTGTAATAACTAATATTATTGGCAAACCCTCTGGAACTATTGCAACAAAAATAGATAGTGCAAGTGTGAATTGTACAATTAAAGACTCTTTAATTGGTTCTATTGCTAATCCACTTCCGTCTGCCGTTGTAAACTCTCCATCAAGATATGAAAAAAGTAATGCTAGTGTTAGTAATAAAACAGCAACCGATAAAGCTATACCCCCCAAAAATCTTCCGAGACCTTCTAATTTTATTTCTAGTGGTGTTTTTGGTGTTTCTACAGAAGTGATATTGTCTGCAATCTTACCTAATTCTGTATCCATTCCAGTTGCAACAACTACTCCTAATGCACGTCCATTTGTGGCAACAGTGCCCATATAACTCATGTTGTCTCTTTCAGCCAGAACTCTTTTTCCCTCTATTTTTTCAGCAATTTTTCTTCTTTGATTAGATTCACCAGTCATTGAAGATTCATTTGTGTAAAATTGATAGCTAGAAATTAACCTAATGTCTGCGGGAATATTGTCCCCGTCTTCTAATTTAACTAAATCTCCAATTACTAAGTCTTCACTATTGACTATTACTTCATGTTCATCCCGAATTACAACACAAGTATCGACATTCATTTTTTTAAGCGCCGTCATTGCTTGATCGGCTTGTCTTTCCATCCACCAGCCCATAACTGCATTCATTGTTATTACAAATAAAATGAATATTCCATCTCCTAATTCGTTTACTACAGTTATTGCAATTATTGCTGCGGCAATTAAAAGAAAAACAAGAGGGTCTGCAAATTGGTTTAAGAATTTCTTCCATTGTGGCACAGATGGAGGTTCAATTAATTTATTTTTACCATCCCTACTAATTCTATATTCTGCTTCTTCTTCAGATAAACCCTGTAATGACGTCCTAAGTTCTACTAGGATATCATCTACATCTCTTGAAGACCAATCTTTACCCAAGAATCACCACTAAACATGCGAGGGGTATTGAATATATTAACCGTTACATCGCAAAAACTCCCAAAGGTTTGACAAATTAAAACATAACGCATGTGCATGGCGGAGCAAAAATGGCCTTTTATTCCTGCAGGAAAATCGGTAGCTGAATTGACTCCTAGAGTAATAATTATTGGGATCTTTCTAGGAATCGTAATGACAGCTGCTAATGCTTACTTAGGAATGAAGGTAGGTATGACAGTATCTGCATCAATTCCTGCCGCTGTTATGTCTATGCTTTTGTTAAGAGGTCTGAGGTTTGAAAATGTATCAATTTTAGAGAATAATGCAGTTCAGACCATGGCTTCTGCGGGCGAGAGTTTAGCTGCAGGAGTAATATTTACTGTTCCAGCTCTATTAGTCATGGGAATATGGGATGATATAGATCCTCTTCAAACATTCATTATTGCATTTTTAGGTGGAGTATTAGGTACAATGTTCACTATAGCACTTCGTAGAGTTTTTATTGTTGAGGAAGCATTACCTTATCCTGAAGGAGTTGCATGTACAGAAGTACTTGTTGCTGGAGAAAAAGGAGGAACTGGTTTAATTGCAATTATTTATGCATTAATTCTTGGTGGAATGTATGGATGGGTTGTTGAAGGATTAAAAGTAACAAAAAAAGGAGTACACTCAGTAGGTGAATTTTTGGGTACGAAATTTTATGCAGGAAGTGAAATGTCACTTGCTTTACTTTCCGTTGGCTATATTGTTGGACTTAGAATTGCATCATTCATTTTTATTGGAGGGGTATTAGGTTTTGGCTTCCTAGTGCCTATTTTTGGACTACTTCATGGATTCCCTAGTGAACCAGCTGGATGGGATTCTGCTGTGAATGGAGAATGGCACGGTGGACCTTCATATTACAAAGTTTGGAGTGAACAGGTAAGATATATTGGTGCAGGAGCAATGGTTGTAGGTGGTGTTTGGACATTATGGTCAATGAGAAATACGATATTTACTGGTTTTTCTAAGGCATTGAATTTTAATGCTTCAGAAAATGAAGAAGTAACTCGTACCGATAAAGACACGGATATGAGAATCGTACTTGCTGTTTGCGGATTAATTTTATTCTTATCATTTTTATTTTTTACATGGAAATTGGGATTGAGTTTAGCTATTGCAGGTACAATATTTATTGCAGGGGTTGCATTTTTCTTTTCTGCTGTTGCTGGATATATTGCGGGAGTTGTAGGCTCAAGTAATTCTCCCGTTTCAGGAATGACAATTGCAACATTAATGTTTACTGCTGCATTAGTTTACATTGTAGGATCAATAATTGGCGCAGACAACTCTACAATGATGTTTGCAACATTAATAATTGCATCAGTTGTAGCAGTAAATGCAGCAATTGCTGGAGATGTAATGCAGGATTTGAAAACAGGGCATATGGTTGGTGCAACGCCTTGGCGACAGCAGATTGCAGAAACAATAGGAGTAATTGTAGGTGCAGCAGTAATTGGCCCAGTATTATTACTTCTTAATAATGCATTTAAAATTACAAGGACGCATTGTGAAGCATCTAATGTTAAAATAATTGAGGCTGGCGAAGGTGAAGTGTATAATTGTGATGAAGCATTATTGGCTCCTCAAGCAGATCTTATTGGTACAATTATAGAAAGTATTTTCGGAGGAAGTCCAAATGTCGAGATGCTTATTTTAGGTGGCTTAATTGCGGCATTATTAGTTTGGAGAAAATTACCTGTAATGTCTGTGGCTATTGGTATTTATTTGCCTTTAGAATTATCAGTCCCAATATTTACTGGTGGATTCATACATTATTTTGTAACTAATCTTGCAATACTTAGAGTAGATGGGGATTTAAGTGAAAAACCTACAAAACCAGCTATGAAGGCGGCAGAAGAAGTCACTTCTAGAGGAGTATTAATAGGTGCAGGATTTATTGCTGGAGAATCATTGGTTGGTGTTTTTATAGCATTGTTAATTGTAACTGTAGGCGAACCTTCAAAGTGGTTTAACATACCCCAATTAGGCCAATTCCCAACGTTGATGTTTTTCTTTTGGTTTGTGGGAGTATTTATTTTCCTTACTTCTTTGTCACTACCAAAGAAAATACTATCATTAGGGGAAGAAATAGTCCTAATTATTAA
Source organism: Methanobacteriota archaeon (assembly GCA_949514915.1). Classification (GTDB taxonomy): domain Archaea; phylum Thermoplasmatota; class Poseidoniia; order Poseidoniales; family Poseidoniaceae; genus MGIIa-I. Next base: position 24,559 of record CATFLP010000047.1, read on the forward strand.
TCGCTCTATTAAGAGATTATATGAGAACATTATGACAAAAAAACATTGATTTTAATTTTTAAAATTTCAAGAAAGAATCAAAGACTCCATAGATAAGGATTAATTGTTTCTTATGGGTCTTAGCCGCTTAAATGGTCTTAACGATGATGAATTAGTAGAGGAATTAAAAGAGATTTCTCGTAAATGTAGAGTTGAAATTATAAAAATGGTATATCGTGCACAAGCAGGACATCCTGGGGGCTCATTATCAGAGATAGACTTGCTAACAGCATTGTATGCAACAACTTTGAATGTTAACCCAAAAGAGCCGAAATGGAATGACAGAGATAGATTTGTACTATCAAAGGGCCATGCTAGCCCTGGAATGTATTCTATTTTAGCTGAAATGGGATTTATTTCTCACGAAGATTTAGAATCTTATCGAGTATTAGGAGGAGTTTGCCAAGGACATGTAGATATGAAGCACACCCCAGGAGTAGATTTTAGTGCAGGCTCACTTGGAATGGGACTTTCATTTGGATTAGGTTGTTCATTTGCAGCAAAATTTGATGGCTCGAATCGTAATTGCTATGTGATGTTGGGAGACGGAGAAATTCAAGAAGGCTCAGTTTGGGAAGCAATGATGGCTGCAAGACATCATGAATTAGGCAACCTTAAGGTTATTTTAGATTGCAATCGTATTCAGAATGATGATTTTGTAGAATCCCAAATGAGAATGTTCAATATTCCCGAAAAATGGTCTAGTTTTGGTTGGAATGTTAAAGAAATAGATGGCCATGACATGTATCAAATTATTGAAGGCATGAGGTGGCTTAATGAAAATAATGATTTGCCTTCTGTATTAATTGCTAATACAATAAAAGGCAAAGGAGTCTCATATATGGAGGATAATCCCAAATTTCATGGAGCTGCTCCAAATGAAGAACAGTATTCTAAAGCATTAATGGAATTAGGTGAGGCCATATGAGTGATTTTGCAGCATCAAGAGATGGTTATGGGCATGCATTAATTTCAATGTCTGAAGATCCAAAATTAGTGGTTTTAGAGGCAGATTTAGGAAAGTCCACCAAATCATGTTGGTTTAGAGAAAAATTTCCTGAAAGGACTATCTCTTGTGGAATTGGAGAACAAAACATGATGTTAGTGGCTGCAGGATTGGCATCAAGCGGATACAAACCATTCGCTAGTACATTTGCAATATTTACAGAAAGAGCTTTTGAGCAAATTAGAAATGGAATTGCTAGACCTAATTTACCAGTACATATTTGTGGAAGTCATGGAGGGACTCATACAGGTACAGATGGCTCTAGTGCCCAGTCTATAGAAGATTTAGCAATTTATAGGGCCTTGCCAAATATGACTGTAATGCACCCTTGTGATGATTATAGTACACAACAATTAACTATGAAATTATTAAATCATAATTCACCTTCTTATACTAGAACTGCCAGAAATAAAACGCCTAGGATTTATGAAATAAACGATCCAAGATTGGAAATAGGTAAAGGAGTTTTGTTAAAATCAGGTTCAGATGTTGCAATAATTGCATGTGGTGTAATGGTATCAAAATCAATTGAGGCGGCTAAAAAACTATCAGAAATGGGCGTAGATGCGGCTGTTGTAGATATGCATACGTTAAAACCACTTGATGAGTCATTGGTTTATGAATTAGCATCCGGATGTAAGGGTATAGTTACTGTTGAAGATCATAGTGTTATTGGAGGATTAGGCGGAGCAGTTGCAGAATATTTGTCAGAATCAAAACCCACAATTCTTAGAAGGGTTGGCGTCAGAGATAGGTTTGGGGAATCGGGTCAGGCGGAGGAAATGTTAGAATTACTGAGTATTTCCACTAAAGACATAATTGAATCGGCATTAGACATAGTAAAAATGGAGTGATAAAATGGAGTTATTTTTAGATACGGCAGAAGTAGAAGAAGTGAGAGAAATTGCATCTTGGGGAATATTGGATGGTGTTACCACCAATCCCTCATTAATTAAAAAATCAGGAAGGGATTTTAAACAAGTAATAGGCGAAATTGCAGAACTTTGCAGTGGGCCTATTTCTGCAGAAGTTACCGCAATGGATGCGAAAGGAATGATTGATGAAGGTTTGGCATTAAAAGCTGAATTACCAGATAATGTAATCATAAAAGTACCTTGTACTCCTGAAGGATTAATTGCTACAAAGGAATTGTCTTCAAGAGGAATTGGAGTAAATGTAACTTTGATTTTCAATGCATCACAGGCTTTAATGGCTGCAAAAGCAGGTGCAACATATGTTTCACCATTTGTAGGTAGATTGGATGATATAGGTCAAGAAGGAATGGATTTAATTGCTCAAATTATGACAATTTGGCGTGAATATCCGGATATTAATACAAAGGTGCTTGCTGCATCAATCAGACACCCTACTCATGTATTGGAATGTTTACAATTAGGGGCACACACTGCAACAATGCCCACTAAGATTTTTAGACAACTTATGAAGCATCCATTAACAGATAGCGGTATTGAAAGATTCCTATCTGATTGGGCCGAAGTAGAAAATGCTGGAAATGCGTAATTATGTATGTGATAACTTATTCAGTGATGATTTAGTCGGGATGTTAATTGGGGGCAAGTCATGTCTGGAGATTCTAGTGAAAAATTAAGAAAACTTCTTGATGGTGAATTGGATTTATCTGAAGCAGCTAACGACCCTATATTGGCCAGTTTAGCATCAAGAATTTATAATATTGATATGGCTGAAGTACAACCTTCAGAAGAATTAAGTGTAGATGGAATAGAAAAATCAAATTTAAGTTTTGAACTACATGACAGTAGTAGTCCAGAAGCATTAGAAATGGAAATGCCTGAATTGCCGCCATTGGGTATACCTGAGGTAGGAGAAAAAGAACAAATAGAGGCGCCAAAAATATTGAAAATTAGTAGTTTATTAATGATTGTAATAGGGCCAATAATTAGTTTATGTGCACTTCTTAATATCTTTGGAATATTTGGATTTTTAAAATCATGTGAAACTATTGTTGCAAATAATGGCTATTGTATTGATGGGGCTGATAGATTGAGTTGGCTTGCTATTGGGAGATTAAATCATATGGAAGGCTGGATCTATTCTGGATATTTTGGAATACCAACTATTGTATTAATTTTATTTGGGGTTATAACAATGTTCGTGGGAATTCAACTAAGGATTTTTAGTAATGATTAGTAAGTTTTTGCAAGATATACTTTTCTATCTGTTATTTTATTTGTGATGCAGCATTCTGATTTATTTATAGAGCCTTCAACAGAATCTCCTAAAAATGATAGTCCCGTGAGTTTTTCTATAGTTTCTGCATCAGAATCAGTTCCATCAAACATAGTCCAGTAGATCTTATCTTCTTCTAAATTTTCTGATAAAATCCATTTTCCATTGTCATTGACTAATTTAGGTAATTCTTTAACTGCTTCAACCAATCTTTCATTAGAATTTTCAATCATTTTCTCATGAATAGCATCTAGTCGTAAAACCACTTCAGTTTCCAAATCATCAAGTCCAATAGAAATTTTTCCACCAGTTCTTGATGAGCACATAATTGTATTAGCCTCCATATCTCTTGCACCAAAATCTAACCTTAATGGAACTCCTTTAATTTCCCAATCAAAATATTTCTGCCCTGGTCTTATATTTCTCATGTCTACATGAGTTCTAATACCAATTTTATTTAGCCTTTGAGAAATTTTAACAACTTCATTGTTGATTATTTCTGCATTATCTTTTGAAATTATTGGTATTAATACTATTTGATATGGACTTACAGATGGGGGCAATATTAACCCTGAATCATCTCCGTGCATACCAATAATTGCGCCCAATAACCTTTCAGACATCCCGTATGTAGTTTGATGTACAAATGATTGCTTTCCTTCTTTGTTTTCGTACGTTATGTCAAATGCCTTAGCCCACTGATCTCTATAATGATGCACACTTGCAACTTGAAGTGTTCTCCCATTTGGCATTACTACATCAATTGCAATAGTATACCATGCGCCTGGAAATGTATCCCATACAGGTCTTTTTGAAACAATTACAGGTAATGCAAATTTATTCATTAATCTAGAAACGATTTCTAAATCTTCTTCAATTTGTTTTGTTGCATCATCTTCGTCAATATGTGCAGTATGTGCTTCAAAAAAGTGAATTTCTCTAACCCGAATGAATGAACGTGTTTGTTTTGTTTCATACCTAAACGTATTTACAGTTTGATAAATTTTTAGAGGTAGATCTGCATGGCTTCTAATCCATAGTGGAAACATAGTATACATCGCAGTTTCAGATGTTGGCCTTAGAAACATTGGGATGTCCAATTCATTTTCGCCAGCGTGTTTAACCCAATAAACTTCTTTTTTGAATCCAGCCTCGTCTTCTTCATCTCTTAATTCGTCAGGATTTACTCCTTTTTCTCTAGCTCTTTTTAGTAAGGAAACCAGTCTATTTTCTTTTTCTAATAAATCTTCAGGTATTAGTAATGGGAAATTACACTCTCCGTGACCAGTATTTTCCATTTCTAAATGGGTATGAGAGTCAATAAGTTTCATGGTTTTCCAACCATATGGCCTCCAAACATCCATTCCTTTGATTGGATATCTTTTATCAATTAATTCTGAAGCTTCAACTATAAATGGATACCATTCATTAAAATTTGATTTGGGTGGAATTCCGCTTTTTGCTTTAAAATTTCCTTTACCCATACCTATCCCTCTGACATGTCTTCAAATAATTTTTTTTTAATTGTTCTCTATTAGTAATCTAATTGCATTGGAAATCTCACTATTTGTTGATAATGCAAAATGGTCTCCGTTTCTCAGAATCAAATGAGCTCTATTCTTTGAATTATCGTTAATGTCTTCCAATCTATTTGCTATTACGGCATTTAATTCATTCCTTTCAACAAATGATGTAGCTTTTGTAATTAATTCTTTTAATTTAATATTTGATTCTAGTTTAAATCCTATTCTAAATGAATCTTCAACCTCATTTTTTAACTCTTCAAGATGCTTGGAAGATTTATTTAATTTGAATATTATTTCTTCATTCCCACTAGGAAATTTTCCATCGATAAGATCATTATTTACATAATCCAAAACAGCAGCACTATGAATCCAGACATCAATAGAACATTTTGCTAATGCTTTTAATTCAAGTAACATTTCATGAGGTTCAGGTGCGTTAATAATCAAAGGTAATTTATACTCATGTGTATAACTCCTTTCTCCAGAAACTATTGTAACTTCATGCCCCCAACGATGTAACCTAGATGCAATTTCAAAACCAGTTTTTCCAGATGAAGTATTTTTAACATATCTTATGTCGTCAAGATAACTTATTGTTGATCCAAGAGTAATCACAATATTTTTCCTATTTTCTAAGTAACTATTTACATGATAGGAGAAATTTGCCACAATACTAACAGAATCGGGTTGTTTTGATTTATTTTCATCAATTTCACCCCAAAATAATTTGAATCCCTGATCATTTAATTGCTTACTTAAAACCTGCGTCATCGAGTCATCTGCAAGTACTTGATGCATGCTAGGGATAAGCATAACGGGTATTTTATTGACTTTTGCTGCAGATATGGCCATTAGGAGTGGGCTGTCTACAACACCATTGCATATTTTCGCCATAATATTTCTTGTCGAGGGGGCTAATAGTATCCCATCATAATTTTTTAACCCTGTCATTTTGTGCTCCCAATCACAAATAACTTCACAATCTCCTGCCCAAGAAACTGCTAATGGCGTAATTATTTTTTGTGCTGAATTAGTCATAATTACAGTAATTTTAGCACCATATCTCCTTAATTCTCTTAATAATTTAACACTTTCAGTTGCAGCAATACCGCCACTAATTCCGAGAAGTATATTCTTGCCTTTTAATGAATCTCCTTTTGTTTCAACACCAAGGTCATTCATCTCGCGCATGTACTTGCGTAATTATCTTCGCACAAAAGCAAAACGGTTGAAAATTATCTCGATGGGTTCAGAAAGTATGACTTTCTGGGGCTATATTGATGGATGATTTGGTGCCAGCAGGAAGTACTCCTGATCAATGGGATGGTCCAATGGAAGGAATTCATAAACAAATATCATTCATGTTATTAATGACATCAATTTTATTTGCAATGATCGTTGGGAATTTTAGCCAATTATCCTATTTTATTATGATTTTTCTATTCGTAATGTTGACAATTCAAATTATAGTATGGTCCTCATTTAAGAGAAAATCAAAGAATGCATTAATGCCAGCAATGCTTAATCTGCTTTTCTCAATTGTATTATTTTCATTAGTTTCTATTTATTTCATTTCTTTTGGAATTACTTTCGGAGATATCTTGTTTTTGTTAATTGGAATAATTACACTATATACGACTACGACATCTTGGAGAAGGTTGGGTATTTTAAGAGATCCAGTTTATCAAGCATGGTATTATGGGTATAAGATTGATGTTAATGCTATGTCATTTGGTAATGAAGTAGTGGCAAGTTGTTATAATTGTGAATCTATTTTAGCAATCGAAATAGAAAAGTTCACACTGGACTTAAAATGCCCTACTTGCAATTTAAATTTAGTTTCGAATGAAACAATATTTGAATTGTCTGAGGAAGAATGATTATCTCGAAGATAATGTTAGATTTTTCCACATTTCTTGCGGTACTTCCATACTTAACCTAAGTCCTCCTAGAGCACCTAATTTAACAGGGTCATCTACGGTATGTACCTTTACTTTCCCTAAATCGGATAATTTTCCTTCAATCATAGCGCCTAGTCCTCTTATGCCGCTACCTCCTCCTCCAAGTATCATATTTTGTCTAAATTGGTTATGGTATTCTGGATTAGCTGAACTAATTAATGATTTCACATTTGAAACGATAGGATCTATTATTGTTTCACATGCCCTTGCAATGCAATCAGTTATATCTAACCTCATTGCTTTACCTTCAACACTAAAATCAACAAGAACTGGTTTCTTTGGCATTGCAGATTGTGTGAAACTGTGTTTCTCTTTCCATCTTCTAGCCATATCTTTTGTTATTTGTGCTCCATGATATTTCTTTTGAATTTCTGAAATTAATTGCTCGTCGATATAATCTCCAGCGTAAGCCATGTGCAATTGGTCCTCTGGTTCAGGAATTGTACCATATACACGGCAAATATCTGTTGTACCTGCGCCTATGTCAATTACTAAGGTGTGCTCAATCATATCTAGTGCATATGCAACAGCAAATGGTTCTGAAATAATCATACAAGCGTTAACTGAACCAGCCGCAGCGTCAAAAATTGCAGTTTTATCAACAAAACTTGCTTCTGCTGGAGCACCAATTACAGCAACAACATTGTCGTAATCTTCTGGTCCTGCCAACTCAATCATATGGTGAATAAAGTGTGCAATGAATTTTTTATCTTCTTGACTATCTTTAATTACACCATGTTGTAATGGCCTATAAAGATCTAATGCCAATCTATTTTTCAGTGCTTCTTCACCAAATAAAACGTCTCTTCTCAAAAAATTTCTAGCAATTGCATCTTTTGGTGTACCTATTACTGTCAATAATTCTTCTTCGTGTCCTGCACTTGATACCATAACAGAACGGAACGTACCTAAATCTACGCCGATATACAATGTTTCATCCTTAGCCATCTCTATCGTACCTTCCTATGGGTGTCGGTATATCAACTTGCGCAAAAATCGCAAAGACTAGAACTGAAGATTATACCCAATTTTCGCATGATTCACAATACCATGCACTATGTTCTGGGTAGAGTAATGCCATTGAATTGCAAACAGTACATTCCTTCATTACATCATCACCAAACATGGCCCTTACAATATGCACATGTTCATCTTCTGAAATTTTTAATGCCTGCCTCATTGACCAAAGCATTTGATCTTCACTAGGGGTGATAATTCCGTCAGCTAATGCTAATTTTATAACTTCTTGATAATCTTGTAATGTCATGCCTCTAGCATCTAATTCAACCCCCTGTTTTTCAGCAACCATGTCTTTTCCACCAGGGTCATCTACGAAAATTACAAGAGAATCTGGATTTAAACTAGAGTCTCTTAATTCAAAAACAACTCTATTTGAATCTGAAAAAGCATGAACTAATGAACTTCTTTTATTGATTATGGATGCTATATTCCTTGCCGTTTGCTCTGGAGTTTTACCTTTCCTCCATCCTGATTCATCGTCATAGTCAAGAGTGTAAAATTCAGTTCCTTTTCCTGGGTATTCTAATCTTATTTCTTCACCACCATCAAAATCATTAGTTAGTAAAGAAACACTCCCAATTTCAGTATGCTGTATGTTATCTTCATCATCAAAAGAGATCATAAGAGGTTTTCTTTCTTCTTCTGCGGCATTGTATGTTCCTTGCAATCCAGACATCCATTTTTGCTCTAATCTTTGTAAACTTGCTTCCTGTTCACTAGATAGATTTTGATCAATACCTAGCATTTTTTGTAATTCGCCACCTTCTTCAAGTTCTTTTCTAATCCGCTCTTGTTCGACGGGATCATGTATTTGTTGATTTTCGTTAGCAGTATCTCTTTCATCAGATTCTAGCAATGCTCTACGTTCAGCAAAAGCATCATCAATGGCTTCATGATTCTCTAAATTTTCTTTTGATTCTCTTCGCCCCTTTCGAATTGCCATATGTTGCGTTAAATGCGTTGATATTATGATACTATCGTACTAAACACATATTTCTAAGGTCTGTTGATAATAAATCAATTATAATTTTCTAAAATAGTTGCAATGCCCATACCCCCTCCAATGCACATTGTTGCAAGAGAGTATTGAGTATCTAATCTATTCATCAACATTGCTGCCTTTCCTGTTATTCTTGCACCACTTGCACCTAATGGATGCCCTATGGATAATGCCCCCCCATCAACATTTACCTTTTCAGTGTCTATGTTTAAGGAATTTATTACTGCAAGTGATTGAGATGAAAAAGCTTCATTCAATTCAATTACTCCTATATCATTCATTTCTATATTTGCTCTCTTTAGTACTTTTTTAGATGCTTCAACAGGACCCATGCCCATATATGATGGAGAGCAACCTGTAACAGCGGTGCTTGTTATTTTTGCAATAGGGGTCATATTATTTTTTAATGCATAATCTTCAGAGCAAATTATTGTAAATGCGGCTCCGTCAGTTAATGGTGATGATGTTGCTGCAGTTACCGTGCCGTTTTCAATAAATGCAGGTTTTAATTTTTTCATTGATTCTAAATTAGTATTTTCCCTAATGCATTCATCTTTAATCAACGTTCCTTCAGGAGTTTCAATTGATATTAATTCCTCCTCGAAATACCCCTTTTTATATGCATAGGCTGCTTTTTTATGGCTTTCCATAGCAAAAACTTCTTGTTCCTCTCTACTAATAGAATATTTTTTTGCAACATTTTCCGCAGTGGTCCCCATTGAAATATACGCATCATTTCCATTATATTTTTGTGGACTATTGGTATCGGGAGATAATAAGGGATTGGGTGTAAAATTAAATCCTCCTCTCATTACTCTTGACATTGATTCAACACCACCACAAAGAAATATTTCTCCAGCACCCATGCTTATTGATCCACAAGCCATATGGATTGTTTGCATTGAAGAACCACACAATCTGTTTGTTGTTGAAGCAGGGATTTTATTCGGCAGACCTGATAAATAAGTAATAATTCTGCCAATATTATTTCCTTGCTCACCTTCTGGATAGGCACACCCAAGAAGTAAATCTTCCAAATCACCAGTAACAATATTGTTTTTAGAAATTAAGCCCCTTACTACTTCAGCTGAAAAATCATCAGGCCTAACATCCTTTAATGCACCCCTATGTGCTTTCGCAAAAGGAGTCCTTAGGAATCCTGCAATAACTGGTACAGCCATAAACCTCGGAAAGCAGAACACTTTGTGAACCTCTCGGTTATAATATTGTGACCGCATCGATTATGAATAAGACCCTTGTCGCCTTGACTAATGTTGAGAAAAAGTAAACACGGATATTTCAAAGGTTCTAATTGCCCAGTATCCAATGAAGAAGGAAAATTCATTATGAGCGATAAGGAATCAGATAAATTAGGCAGGGTTTTAGCCTTAGTATTAAGGCACGCCCCTGAAAAATTTGATGTTGAAATGGATATTAATGGCTGGGTTGATGTAAATGCCCTATGCGATGGGATCAAAGCTCAAAGGAGAGATTTCGAAAGATGGCTAAAACCATGGCATTTTGAAGCAGTTGCTATCACTGAAGAAAAAGGAAGATATGAGGTTGAAGGCCAAAGAATCAGAGCCACATATGGCCATAGCATTGAAATCGAAATAGACTTGCCAACAGACGACATCCCAGATTCATTATTTTATCCTGTTGATCCAGATGAAGTAGAGGACATAATTAAGTTGGGAATTAAAGGAGGAGACAGAAGGCATGTTCATTTATCTAAATCAGTATCTAAAGCGCACGAAGCAGGTAGAGTAAGGATTAACTCACCATCAATTGTTGAAGTTGATGCAATTCGTGCAATAGCAGATGGTATAGACATTTACAGGGCAGGAAAACTAGTGTTTTTAACAGAAGGAGTCCCCCCTCAATATTTATTCAAGGTTTCATCAGACGATCCTGATTTAATCGAAGTTCTTGAAAAATTAGAAGAAGAAGAATGATTATTTTTTATATCCACAAGATTCACAAAATCCGAGATCTTCGGTAAAATCTGCTTCACATTTAGGACATTTTTGTTTTGCATCATCGATATTGTGCATAGAATTATTCTGGTTTGCCTCTTGTTTTTTCCTCAAGACTCTTACCGCATCTTTTTCTCTAAACATAGTTTCAAGTCCTAATATTTTCCTTTCTTCTAACTTTTTAAGATATTTCAAACCCTCTTGAATAGCTACTTCTATTTGCCATTGCCGATGCTCTTTAGCTTGTAAATCCAAAATCTCTGAAGTTTCTTCAAGTTCTGCTTGTAAATGCCTAATAAACAAATCTATCTCTGAATCTCCCTCCATAATTTAACACTCTCAAACCTTCCTGAAGCCACATTGCATATTAGATTGTGCTTTTACGGAGGTATATGGCGAGTGATTTAATCATAATCAAATTTGGAGGTAGTTTGATTACTTATAAATCAAAACTTTGCACACCTAATCTCGATGCAATCCAAAAAATTTGTATTTTAGTTACGAAGTTAATCAATTTAGGAAAAAAAGTCATTGTTGTTCATGGAGCAGGTAGTTATGGGCATATAAAGGCTAAAAGATGGAGGTTATCGGAAGGTTTCATTCCCGATTTAAATGGTCAATTATCTGGATTAAATGAAGTTAGGGAGGATATGAAAAATTTGAATGATTTAATAATTAATCACATGAGGAATAATTCTATAGATGTTGAGACTTATAGACCTCATGAAAATGGAAAGGGTATAGGAATAAAATACAAATTCTCTGATTATTTTGATGAAATAATAAATTCAAATAAGGTTCCTGTTGTATATGGAGATGTAGTTGAATCAGATTGCGGCGATAATTTTGGTATTTTATCTGGTGATGATATCTGTGAGATATTAACTCTTAATTATAGACCCAAACATGTTATTTTTGCAATTGATGGTGCTGATGGTATTTTAGAGGATCCAAATTCAGATAATAGCATCGTAATCAAACAATATATTATTGGAACGAAAATTAATACTATTGAAGTTGAAAATGATGTTACTGGAGGCATGGAATTAAAAATAATACGTGCTAGTAATTGTTTGAAATCAGGTTCGAAGGTTTCAATAATAAACGGAAATAAGATTGATATGATAATAAATTCTGTATTGGGATTAGATTATCTTGGTACAGAATTAGTCTTGAAAAAGAGATAAGAATCGGATTTTAGGGTATTTTTTTGTAAGCCTCTATATGCAAAGATACTCTCGGAGCACTGGTGCCTGAATGCAAAATAGCGAATTATTAAATGAATATGATTCATTGCAAGCAGAAATGATGGCGGAATCATGTATTCAGGTAGATAGTCAAGACAATATTATCGGTCCTGTTTCAAAATACGAGGCGCATAGAGACGATGGAGTGCGCCATAGGGCTTTTAGTGCATTGATATTTAATCAAGATAATAAATTATTAATTCAAAAAAGATCTGGCGATAAAATCACATTCCCTGGAGTATGGGCAAATACTTGTTGCAGCCATCCTCTATATGTGGAGGGTGAGATGGATTCTGCAACTCACGTGGGAGTTGCTAACGCAGCAATTAGGAAATTACCTCAGGAGTTAGGTATAGATTCTAGTATTTTTTCAACTAAAGATTTCAATTTAATTGGGAGATTTGAATATTCATCAATAGCAGAATCTGGTTGGATTGAGCATGAAATTGATTATGTTATTGCAACACATGCAGATTTAGTAATAAATCCCAATAAAAACGAAGTTTCTGATTATAAGTGGTTATCAAAAGAGGAACTAGAAGAATTTTGTTTAGACGAATCAAATATTATAGCTCCATGGTTTTTAGCAATTATTGAGCTTTATTTAACTAAATGGTGGCCAAAAAATAGTATTGATTATCCTAAATATGATTTATGTATCGAAAATGCAGGTGTGTTGAAATGAGTTTACCAGAATCAGTTAGTAATAGTTTATTGGAGCATTCGCCGCTAATAGAAGAAAAAATAATTTCAACACTTTCTTTAAGTAAGCAAGAAAAACTCAAATCAGCAATGCTTTACCTCATTAATAGTGGGGGAAAGAGATTAAGGGCAACACTCCCTTATTTGATTGGAGATTTGTTAAACAATCCAAATAAATCACATTATGATGTTGGTGCAGCAATAGAGATAATCCATAATTTTACTTTAATTCATGACGATATAATGGATAATGATTCAATGAGGAGGGGGCGTCCCTCTGTACATGTGGCTTTTGACATACCCACGGCAATAAATGCAGGAGACGCAATGCTCGCAGTTGCTTTTGAATTAATCTCATCTTCGGAATTTATTGATTCAAAATATTTGCCAGAATTAGTTAAAATAATCGGGAGTATGGTTAGAAGGGTTTCTGAAGGCCAGCAACTAGATATTGATAATGAAAACCGTAGAGATATTACAATTGAAGATTATCTGTATATGATAGAGGGGAAAACAGCAGTTATGTTTGAGGCTTGTGCACGTTCTGGTGCAATTTTGTCTGGTGCAACACCAGAAGAAGTGGAATTATTAGGTAAATGGGGATTAAACTTAGGGTTATGTTTCCAAATTGTAGATGATTTGATAGATGTTATTTCGGATTCAGGCACTTCTGGAAAACCTACTGGTAGTGACTTAGTACAAGGTAAAATGACTTGTATGGTAATTCATGCAATGAATTCTAGTCAAGAAGAATTAGTTAACTTAGAAGCTATTTTAGGAAAGGGGTCAGAAGTATCAGAAGATCAAATAATTATGGCTATTTCAGATTTAGAAAATATGGGTAGTATTGAATATTGTAAATCATTAGCAAATAAGTACTATAATATTTCAAAGGAATGTCTAATGAAATTTAATGGAAGTAATGGATTTGAAGTACTGTCGGATTTAACAGACTATCATATCAACAGAATCAATTAATCTGTATAGTAACTTTCAGTAGGTTTTTCAGCTTTCAGACCTTTTCTTTCTCTAATGCTTCCGATAACTTTCTCAACTAGTTGTGGAGGTACCATATCAAAACCTCTATTTTCTGAGTTCCAAATGGCTCTTCCTTGGCTTGCAGCCCTTATGTCATTTGAAAAACCAAATGTTTCTGCTACTGGCAATGTACCTATTACTGTAGTAGTTTCACCTTCTGATGGCATATCTTCTATAATACCTCTTCTTTGAGTTACTTCACTAGTTACTCCACCTAACCAATCATTTGGCACGCTTACAAATGTTTTTTGCATAGGCTCCATCATCACTGCCTTTGCCCTCAACATTGCACCTCTTATTGAATTCCTAACTGCAGGTATTGTTTGTGCAGGGCCTCTGTGAATTGCATCTTCATGAAGTTTAGCATCTACTAATCTTACCATCATACCCATTACAGGTTCTTCTGCCAATGGTCCTTTTTTACATACTTCATTAAATGCTTCAATGATTAGTTCTCTTGTTTCATGCAGATTTTGAATACCTTTTGTAGCGTTAATAAGTACATTAGTGCCTTTTATTGAATAGATATTCCTCATCATGTCTTTATCTAGCCCATATTCTGAAAACTTGTTCCCAACTTCTTTACGATCTCCTTGTCTAACGGTTCCATCTCCAAATTCACCATCTCTTAATGCTTTGATAACATCTTCTGGAAGTGGTTCAACTTCTACATAAAATCTATTATGTCTATTAGGAGATTTGCCTTCAAAGGCTCTACCGTGATTGTTTCCTTCTACAGATTCACGATATACAACAATTGGAGGAGACACCTTAACTTGAATCCCTTGTTCTTCTTCAATTCTATATGTTGTAATTTCCAAATGCAATTCTCCCATACCTGCAAGTAGTGCTTCTCCAGTTTCTTGATTTGTAGATACTTCAAGAGAGGCGTCAGCCTTAGCTAATGATCTTAATGCATCAATGAATTTTGGTAAATCTTTCATATTTTTAGGTTCAACAGCCACAGTTACTACAGGTTCTGAATAATGCCTTATTGCTTCAAAAGGAGTTGTTTCAGGATCTCTTACTACGGTAACCCCTGCAGCAGCTGAACGAATTCCAGTTACTGCTGCAATATTTCCAGCAACGACTGAAGGAACAGGAATTCTATCTCCTCCAACCATCATAGAAACTTGTTGAACTCTTTCAGCTTTTGCTGCACCGATTGCCCAGACTGATTCTCCATGATTAATAGCGCCTGAATACAATCTCCCTACAGCTACTTCTCCAGCATGAGGGTCCATCCAAATTTTAGTAATCATCATTGCAAGATCTCCTTCTGGGTCGCAAGACATCATTGATTTACCTATTGGGCTTTCAAGATCCCCCGTCCAGATATTTGGAATCCTATATGGTTGTGCAACTTTAGGGCTTGGCAATTCAGAAACAGCCATATCGAGTAATACTTCATGAACAGGTGCTTTTTTTGCCAATTCTCTTTGTTGCTCATTATTACAGTATTCAAATATATCTTTGAAATTGATTCCTGATTTTTTCATATATGGTACTGTAATGCCCCAATTATGATATGCAGAACCGAATGCGACAGTTCCATCTGCTACATTTACTTGCCAATCTTTTTTATGTTCTTCAGGCGCAAATTGCCTAATTAATTTATTGACTCTAGTTATTTGTTCTTGAAATCGATTCATCATGTCTTCAGGAGTTACTTGTAATTCATTGATTAATCGGTCTACTTTATTTATGAATAAAACTGGCTTAACCTTTTCTTTAAGTGCTTGCCTGACTACAGTTTCAGTTTGTGGCATTGCACCTTCAACTGCACAAGTTAGAATGAAACATCCATCAACAGCACGCATAGCCCTAGTTACATCGCCTCCGAAATCTACATGCCCTGGAGTATCAATTAAATTGATTAAGAAATCTTCGCCTTCTACTGCGTGCACCATCGAAGCGCTTGCAGCATTAATTGTAATTCCTCTAGCACTTTCTTGCTCGTCAAAATCTAAAACTCTACTTTTTCCTGCAAGTTCTTCGCTCATCATCCCTGCCCCAGCAATCAGATTATCTGAAAGTGTGGTTTTCCCATGATCTATGTGTGCAGCAATACATAAATTTCTAATTTGGTCTAATTCGTGCATAACTTCTGTTGCTCGCTTAATGTTGTCTTCTTTCCTGCCCATTTTGAACACCTATTTTTCTAATAATTGTGCGACTTAAATAGAGTTCATAAAGTCCTCGTATGAAATTACCCCTAAATCACTATCTTGCAGAGGCAGCAATTCTTTCGATTTCTTCTTTCTTTGAAATTGCAAAAGATGTTGCATCACCATTACTTGCTTTAATTAATTCATTTACAATGCAGTCTTTTAGGCTTCTTTTTGATTTTGAAGTACCTTGAGTTGCTCCTTTTGCAAGATTACGAATTGCCGTATCAAGTCTTCTACTTGGAGAGGAATCAACCGCTTTAGGTTGAGATACTGCTCCAAACCGGATTCTTGTTAT
Source organism: Methanobacteriota archaeon (assembly GCA_949514915.1). Lineage (GTDB taxonomy): Archaea > Thermoplasmatota > Poseidoniia > Poseidoniales > Poseidoniaceae > MGIIa-I. Next base: position 40,748 of record CATFLP010000047.1, read on the forward strand.
TTCTTCACGTTGTGCTGAATTAATTATTGCATCGACAAATGTTTGTAATGGGTTTTGTCCCGTTTTTTCGTTAATTGTATCTAAAGCACCTTTGAATGCTTTAGCAGCACTTTGTTTTTTACCTGTATATTTACCAGTCCTCATTAAATTATTAATGTATCTTTCAGAAAGTGATAATTTGGATTTCCCAAACCAAGTATTTGCGTGTTTTCCACCTGTGTGAGGGGTTCCTACTTGTTTTAGATTGATGTATTTAGCTAATCCAGGATCTGCGCAAGTAATCTCAGAAGTATCCCATTTCCCAAAAACTAAAGTCCCAAGGCCAGCTATTGGAGATTCATCAACCTCTTCTTGCTTAACCTCTTCAGTAGTAACTTCTTCTTCTGACATTTTAAATCCTCATCTTACTGGTTTCTCTTTTCTTCCTCTTACCATCTCATCGAGGCTGACACCATTTACTTGAATTACTTTGTAACGTACACCTGGGATATCTCCGTATGAACGTCCCATACGCCCACCAATTCCTTCTACCATGACTTCGTCATGTTCATCAATAAAACTAATTGCACCATCACCTGGTGCAAATGCTGTTAATTTATTACCACTTTTAATCAATGATATTTTTACTGCTTTCCGAATACCAGAATTAGGTTGTTTTGCTTCAATACCTACTTTTTCCACGACAATGCCCTTTGCTTGCGTAGAACCTCCAAGGGGGTCATGCTTTTTCCTAGAGCCTAGCATACGTTTTTTGTATGTTCTGTCGCCCCACCTAAACTTCTGCCTATCTGTTTTCATTTTACGTCCTGCAAAAAGTCCACGACCCATGAATTCACCTTGAAGCAAGTGGCCCACCAACCTATCCTTTATATCCGTAGCGGCAAGAGATTGATATTGTAATTCGACTCAAAAATTGATATGTTGTGTGCGAACCTTCAAACGTCGAGTAGTGGTGAGAGGCATAATGGCCTTTAGAGACCACTTAAAAAGCGCGAAAACAGACTCACGAAAATTAGCAGATTTTAATGAGTTACCAAAAATTTCCAAAACATATTCGGAGCAACCAATCATTTTGAATGGTTTCGAATCTGATATTAATTGCCAATTGGCTCTAGACATTTGCCAAATTTCGGTAATTGCAGACACACTAGGAATAAAAGAGAGTGAACTTAGTGATTTGATAGGTTTAGGAATTTCTAACCCAAAGGATCCCAAACTAATTACAAAAGAAGAAGCTAAAGTTTTAGAAAATAACTTGAAAGTAGTAGATTTATCTAAATTACCAATACCTCAGTATTTTCCAATTGATGCAGGAAAATATCTTACCTCGGCTATGGTTTTTGTTATGGATGAGGGAGTATCGAATGCATCTTTTCATAGAATGTTGGTAATTGACAAGAATAAAATGGCAATTAGAATTGTACCTAGGCACCTACATAAAATAATCCATAAAAACAGAGAAAAAGGGAATTCAACAAAAATTGCAATTGTAATGGGTGCAGATCCATTCGTATTATTGAGTGCTGCAATTTCCTTTGATTTTGAATGTGAAGAAATTAAAGTCGCATCCTCATTACATGCTGAAGGCTATGGTAAAGATTTAGAAGTAGTAGAGTTGGAAAACGGAGTCATAGTTCCAGCAAATGCGGAATTTGTAATGATTGCAGAAATACTTGTTGATGATATTAGCGAAGGCCCATTTGTAGATATTACAGGTACAAAAGACAAAATAAGAGAACAACCAATAGTGTTAGTGGAAAAAATATATCATAGGACAGAGCCTTATTTTCATGCATTAATTCCGGCAGGTATTGAACACCAAACATTGATGGGGTTACCTCGGACACCTACTATTAAAAATGAAGTAAATAAAGTCACAAAATGCCTTGATGTAAGGCTTATGAAGGCAGGTTCTGGTTGGTTATCTGCAACAGTATCAATAGAAAAGAAAGGCGATGATGAAGCCAAAAAGGCAATAGATGCAACATTCAGAGGCCATCCCTCTTTGAAAAAAGTAGTTGTGGTCGATGGAGATATTGATGTTGGAGATGGTGAAAACGTTGAGTGGGCAGTATTAACGAGATCACAACCAGATAGAGATTATTATATTTATAAAAATCAGAAGGGTAGTAGTTTAGACCCCACGAGATATCCTGATGGAACAACAAGTAAGATTGGTATAGATGCAACAATTCCAGTTACAGAAGACAAGGGAGAATTTTTGAATTACAGGTAGGTCATAATTTGGATGACGAATCTACCTTGTATTTGCCGCGGAAGAGTTTAGGCGATAGAAATAGATCTCAAGGACATAAATTTTTAAAATTAAGCAAATTAGATTCTAGTCAGAGATTAGAAAATTTACAATGGGCAGAACAAAGTGCTAGGCAGGCAATATTGCACGATTATACTAATTTTCAAAATTGGGAATTATTGCTGAAATTGAAAAATGAATTGGATGATGAGACTGGAATATATGCATTATTAGAAGATTTATTGACAGTATTAGGCAAAGATTCTGAATTAATTAAACAATTAAAAAATATAGATATTATCCCATCTTGTTTTGATTTATTTTCATCTATATTGAAAAGGGAGCCCCTTGATGCAGATATTTGGTGGAATAAAATAGAATCTAATAACTCTGAATTAGATGAATTCATAAATAGATGTAAAAAGATGGACTTTAGAGATAGGCGTTCTAATGTAGTATTCGGAAGAAGATTAGAAAGGATTAGAAAGGCAGGACTTAATGATGTTTTTTCGGAATTAATGCCATATCTATTATCCCATAGGCCTGATAATTATGAATTATGGATTGAATTAGGGAAACACCATGAATCATTAAGAGATTATAAAAATGCATGGATGTGCTATGATCAAGTATTGCAATTTAAACCTAGAGATGAAAATAAATCAAGATTATCAAAAATAATACTTCTTAAGTTTGAAAATTTAGAAGGAATTAAACCAACTAGTTTGGAAATGCATACATTTCATTCTAGGCTTGAGAAATTAGCAAAGTCTATGAAAAAGGTAGATGATGATGCTAAAATTGAATCTGAAATTGTTACTGAAAACGAAAATAATACAGAGTTGAAACTAAGTGATTTAATCGAGTCCAAGGAGTTTCAAGAGGCTTTTTTTATGGCGAGGTCGTTACTTTCAGAAGGCGAATTATGGGCGCAAACATATTTTGAAAAAGCAAAAGAGGGTTTAATGAATGAATGAATTTAATTATGTAATGGCATTTATTACTAAGGCAGATTTACCCTCAAATGATTTTTCTGATGGGCAAGAGTGGTTAATGGTAAAACACAAGATTAGAGGCTGGGAACTTCCTGGAGGAAAAATAAACGATAATGAAAATTATGAACAAGCAATAATCAGAGAAGTATTTGAAGAATCAGGAATGATTGCATATGCAAGGGAGAATCCCAAAATATATGATGATGGGTTGGTTTTTTGGATGGGTATATCTTCTGAACACGAAGTAAATTTGAGGCATAAAAAAGATCCAATGATCTCTGACATGAATTGGTTTAGTACTCCGCCAAAAAATTTAGCTTGGGGTCCAGAAGAATTGCAAACCATTATTGATTTATTTAAGTAGAAAAAAATGTAGTATTTTCAATTATTTCATCAACAAATTTTTTAATTTCTTCATCTACATTTTGATAAATACTTTCCGAATCTTTTAGATTCATTGCGATTTCTTTCAAATCAAGCGGATTAATCTCAGGCTTAGGTATTTCTTCTCCGATTTCTCTAGGTGATGCCTCTTTAGATTGTTCTGCCATTCTTTTTGCATTAATCTTGATATGTGGTGCTGCTGTTGTTAGGAATTGAAATCCAGAGTGCCAAGCTAATTCATCATTCTTAGATTTTTTAAATATCTTGTGTGCGTTGTAAAGGTGCCTGCATGAATCAGAAACATGGCCAATCTCCATCATTATTCTCGCAGCTCCTATTCTTGAAAAACCAACAACTTCTTTAGGAAATTTACCATTTAGAGGTATTTCTCCATATAAATGCAAAGCCATTAATTTTTCATCAACATGTTCATGAAATGCGGCCTTATTTATTATTGATAGCCCATGAAGTCTACTATGTTCGCATACAGAAGATAATCTCTTAAGAGCCCATTCAAAATCCTCCCTTGGGTCATCTTTTGAATTTGTTTGCACTTTTATTAAACCTAATTCCATTCTCAACCTACCTTCTAAAATCAAATCTCTACTTTCTTTTTCTCTGACCAACAATAATGCTTTATCGATATTATTGAACATTTTATCAATTTCTCCTGAATTCCTCATACTTATTAATTCCAGAATTAATAATTCCGATTCAGTCAAATTTTCCCTTGCAACATTACATAATTCCTCAATTCCCAAAGATAAGGCACATTCTGCAACTTCAAGATTAGGGTGTGATGAATCTATTTCTTTAATCAGCGATTCATATTCATTTGATTCGAATTGGTCTGACAACCATTTATTTACGAATTCCATTGCTAGAATATAATCACCTTCTAATCATTATTTTCAATTTCAGATACAGTTTTTTCATATATTTTTTTTAATTCTTCATCTTGATTTTCCAATAATGTAAGATGTTCCTTTAATGTTGTAATGCTAGTCTTTAACTGATCTTCCATATCCTCTTTATTGTCGACTTCAAACAATAATGCACCAATTTGCCTGTACACTTTCTTCCCTTCTTCGTGACTTGAAAGTGCTTCTAAAGTCACTTCAAATTCTCTAATTTGTGACGAAGTAGTCATCAATTGCTGTCTTGTTGCTTGAATATCCCTAAGTATATTCTGTAATTTTTCTGTATTGCTCATATTAATCCTCCATCTTTTCCAATACTTTGTGTGAAACCTCTATAGTTCTCATTACTGTATTCCATCTAGAACGTAAATCTTTGAGAGCGTTTGTAGTTATCTCAATATCCTCTCCATTAATTAGAACTTCCTCGCAATTTAATGCAGCAAGTAAATATTTTGATGTTTTATCTGGCAATTGTATTTTGATTGATGCTTCATTCTTCTTCATCATCAGTATCAACACCTGCTTCCTCAGCACGCTTTGTTTCAAAATCCATTGCGGCTTGTGTTGCCATTGCTACAAGATCTGTGTCAGTTGTACCTTCCATACTTTTTCGAATTATTTTTTGATTAGCGCTACTAGCTCTTGTAAAAGGCTCCCATGCTCCACCACTAAATGTATGCCCACATTTGGAACAACTCCAAATTCCAACAGATACTCTTTTGACTTTATTGTAATGGCAAATAGGGCAAGTATATGATTGTGATTTTTTCCTCATGGCATTTGCTGAATTCCTTCTAACACTAACACCATATCTGGCTCCAAATTTCGCTGTTGCACCTGCTTTTTGAGTCCGTTTTGCCATTTTAATTCACCTTTTCTTCTACCATTTCCCTTAATTCTTTTGCTTGTTCGTTAGCGTTTGCAAATATCTCGGCAAATTCACTCGTGCTAAACGTTCCTTTTAATCCCTTTTGAAGAGAGTGTACATGACCATCATCCCCTAATGTGATGTGAACCCTTTCATCTCCTCCTAATTCTTCTTCTTCACAAGGATCATATACAAATCTACCTCCAACTTTGCGATAAGAAGCCATAATAGGTATTTTACTTACAGGCAATGGGTGATCTTCACCAACATCGAATCTTTCTGCAGGAACTATTGCAGTTTTTAATGCTGCAATTCCAGCTAATGCACATGCATCAAAGATATTTCCTTTATCTGACATTACATGGATGTCTATCATGACACCCCATACCTTTTCACCTGGGACAATACAAAGTTCTTCCATATTGATACAACCAGATTCACGAATCCCTCTATCTACAACTCTTCCAAGTTCTATAGATTCCGCAGATGGCGGACCTGGCTCATATTTCAGATTTGCAACAGGCCTTAGTTCTGCCCCGCACATCAAAGACCCTTCAGTTGGCCTATCAGGCCAAGGAGTTCTAATTTCGAATTTAACTCCTGCATAAACTATTGTTCCACCCCAAACAACTTTTGCTGAACCTTCTGCATTTGTAAGAACATTTACTTCAAGATTTACATCTCTTCTTTGATTTTTTCCCCTTCCATCAATTCTATTATTTGCCTCTGCTAATTTTAGTAATTGGTCTTTTAATAATCTAGGTACGATTTCCACCATTATTGAACACCTCCATTATATTTTGATTTTAAAGCACTCATTTGCAATTTATGAATCTCTTTTGCTGCTTTCATATTGTATTTCATTGCTAAATCAAATTCCTCAGGAGATAAATCCCCATCCATTTGTAAAAATGCAATTTCTTCAGTATTTGGCATTATTCCAACAGGTAAATCTGCTTGACCATAATTATCTTCTGCTTTATCTAAATCTAATACTACTACATCATTAATTTTCCCAGCAGCCACACTAACCAGCATATCCTTCATTGGAATTCCAGCATCAGCCAATGCTACCGCTGCCGCCGTAATTCCACAACATCTTGTGCCAGCCTCAGCGCATAAAATTTCGATCTCAACACGTATTTTTGACCTAGGGAACATTTCAACCATAACTATGCTTTCTAATGCTTCAGCCGTTACTTTACTAATCTCCCTACTCCTCCTATTGAAACCTGGCCTTATTCTATCAGATGTTGAAAAAGGTGCCATGTTATACCTAACATCTAAAACAGCTCTATCGGGCCTTTGGATTTTTCTAGGGTGTGCTTCCATTGGTCCATAAACAGCAACTTCTGCAATGTTAAGGCCCCATGTCATTCTACATGATCCTCTTGCAGCAGGCAATACACCAACCTCAATTGTAATCGGCCGCAATTCATCTGCTAAACGCCCATCTAATCTTTTTCCATCTTTCGCTATTAATTCTACGTCTCCATATCCTCCCATTATATCTCCTCCATTTTATTCTCAAATGTTTTTTTTAAATTTAAATTAGGATAGGGGTTATTTGCATCTGAAAAATCTAGTGAAATACTCCTCACTTTTGAGATGCCTTCTTCATCACCCTCTATCCATATCTTTCCATTTTCCGCGACTGTAATCCTACAGCCAGTATTTTTTTTGATTTTTTGTAAATTATTTCCTTCTGAGCCAACAAACATTTTTATTGAATTTGACCCAATATTTTCTACAACGCCTGTTGTGATTTTTCTTAAACCGATGCCTTTCATAGTGCACACTACGCCATGCTGACTATCTACTTCTTGCACTCTTAGTAGTGCATAATCTCCAACTCCCATATGTTCTTCTAAGTCACCAAATTGTGTGTTCCATGGAGATAAGCTCATAGGCAATAAAGCTTCAAACGGACCTCCAATGTTAAACATCCATAAATTACCTCTCATTGATGTTACGAATCCAATTACTAAATCACCAGATCTCGGCATATATGCAGAATTACAAGCCTCCAAATAGACAGTGCCATTATTTTCTTTAACATGCCCTAATTGGGTTGCTATTAACTTATTTTCAACTTTAATTACTCCGCTTCCAGCAGTAAAATCACCGCTCTCTCCAATAGTGTCACCTGGTATGACAAGGCGCTCCTGAGCACCTGAATATACTTCATTCATCTTTCTCCTCCGGACCATGCGAGACAAGGTTTGCGTTTAAGTAAAGCGGAACTAGAGCTCTTTATATTCGGCATCTGAATCCTTATTCATAACTTTAGAAATCAATTCACCCTTCATGCCTGCTGGAATTTCAATTATACATACCCATTGTCCATTAGGCATCCATTCTTCCTTCTCTTTATACTGCCTTAATATTTGTGAAACTGTACCATAATGTTTGCCATTTATCTTAAAAGCAAGTCTAGCGTTTTCAAATGAAAGAGGGATCAAGGGCTTTAACAATTTAATTGCCTCATTTATTTGCAATTCTAATTTTTTAAAGGGATCCACAGAAAATCTAGATTCTTCTAATGCTAATTCAATTCTTGTAATTGGATGGGGTCCCTTTGATTTGGGGTCTATCGCATTTGATTGGATATGTTGTATTATTTGCCTTCTCTTTACTTCCACCATTTTTTTCCTTTGTACCGCTGTAAGTTGTATACTCCCTTCAGAAAGTATTTTTTCGGCAATTGAATTAAAATTTAATGTTTCGAATACCCGTTCTAAAACATCTGTAGTAGGTCTTTCACCATCTTTGGCATCATGAAATACTTCTTCTATAGCAACTATCTTTTCAATTTCTACACTTGTATTATCTTCTTTCCACAACTCTACAAGTTCGGAATCTACGAATATTTCAAATCTTTTACCAAATTTTTCAAATCTTGCAATTACGGCATCGTCAAGACTTACCAATCAAATCCCTCTCATCATTCATCAAGATCTAATGGTTTTAACTTATCGATATTTTTATTGACATCTTCTCTACTCAATGTTCTATATCCTGAAGAATCTATGATTGCAATTTCTACGGCTTCTCTATTTAATTCAGAATCCAAACTATTTCTTAGCGCCTCAAGACCCATTTTTATTGCGGCATTCATAGTCATGTTTTCTTTCCAATTAGATTCAAAAAAGTCAGAAACTGCACTTCTTCCAGAGCCAATCCCTCCAGCATGATATGATTGATATGCTCCACTAGGGTCTGTTTCGAATAAATGAATTCCTTCGTCGTCCACTCCCCCTATTAGTAATGCAGTACCGAATGGTCTCGATCCTCCATATTGAGTAAATGATTGTTTAAAATCACATATTTTCTTAGCAAGAGTTGTGACAGGGACTGAATCTGCATAAGTAATCCTATTAATTTGACATTCAACCCTTGCTCTCTGAACTAATTGCCTTGCATCTGCAACTAATCCGCTAGTAGCAAAACCAATATGATTATCAATTTTGAATACTTTCTCTATTGAATCTGGAATTATTAACCTACTGTTAATTCTTTTATCGACAACTAATATCACTCCATCTCTAAATTTCAATCCTGCTGTTGTAGTTCCTCTTTTTACTGATTCTCTAGCATATTCTACTTGGAACAGTCTTCCATCTGGACTGAATGTAGTAATACCGTGATCATACCCTCTTCCGCTTGGTTGCATCTTCACACCGAGTCTTCCTGATAAAAGGGTCTTATCAACCTATCTTGTATAGATGCACATAACCGTGACATTCATGAAAAAATAGTAATTACGATGGTTAGTGCGAGTAGTAGTATTGTCATCAGGCGGAAAAGATTCAGTATATGCTCATTGGTGGGCAACCTTACAAGGATGGGAGGTAGTATCCTTAATTACCTGCAAAATCATAAAAGATGACAGTTTGATGTTTCAAATTCCTGGCACTCAGATTGTAGAACTCCAAAGTAAGGTAACTAATACTAATTATATAGAAATCCAATTGTCAGGTGAAGAAGAATTGGAGATGATTGAGTTAAGGGACTTTATTTCAAATTTAATGAAAGAAGGTGAAGTTTTACACGGCTTGGAAGGGATTGTCACAGGAGCCCTGAGAAGCGATTATCAAAAATCAAGAGTGGAAATTATGTGCAACTCACTTGAGATATGCTCATTTTCGCCATTATGGCATAATGATTCTTATCAGCACATGAGAGAGCTTATTGATCATGGTTTCAAATTGATATTATCTTCTGTTTCGTGTGATGGTTTAGATGAATCTTGGGTTGGTGAGGTCATTAGTAAAGAAAATTTGGAAAAATTAGAAGATATTTCCAAGAAATATAGATTTAATGTTGATGGAGAAGGAGGAGAATTTGAAACAAGCGTTCTTTATGCTCCACATTTTAGTTCTGAAATATTTATCGAAGGAAATAAAATTTGGAATAATGATAGAGGATTTTTTGAGTTCACATCCTTAAAAATCGATAATTGAGCGTCATGCTCAAACGCAATGCCTCTCTCGGGTGGTTGAAGAATATGCCATTTTCGCCACTAGATTACAGATACGGTTCGGAAGAATTTAAGTCCATATGGACAGAAGAAGGAAGACATAAAAGACAATTAGATGTTGAAAGAGCATTGATTTGGGCTCATATGAAACTAGGAAAAGTTTCCGAAGAAGATTATAAAAAAATAGAAGAAATTGCGGACCCTAAGGTTGTAACGTCTAAAAGAGTAAAAGAGATTGAATCAGAAACAAAACATGATATAATGGCCTTAACAAAAGCAATGGCAGAAAAGGCTGGAGATGCTGGTTGGTGCATTCATCTTGGTGCAACAAGTAATGATATTGTAGACACTGCGGTCGCATTACAAATAAAAGATAGTATTGAGATGTTAAGAAAACGTTTATGCGAACTCATTGGCGTGTGTGCAAACCTTGCTGAAAAGCATAAAGACACAGTTATGCTTGGTAGAACTCACGGACAGGCTGCAGTTCCAATTACATTTGGACTCAAGGTGGCTGTCTGGACTGATGAGTTAGTTAGGCAATTAGAACGAATCGATGGTTCAAAGTCCCGTATATGCGTAGGGAAATTCTTGGGGGCTGTTGGAACTGGTGCTGCACAAGGTGAGCATGCAAGAGAATTACAAAATTTGATTTTAACACACCTAGGTCTTGGGGTGCCCTTGGTAACCACTCAAGTCGTAGGTAGGGATAGATATATTGAATTCATGTCTTGGATGTGTAATGTTTCTTCATCATGCGAAAAGATATTGCAGGAAATAAGAAATTTACAAAGAACTGAAATTGGAGAAGCCGGTGAAGGTTTTGATGTTAAAAAACAAGTAGGATCTTCGACTATGGCCCATAAAAGAAATCCAATAATGAGTGAAAATGCTTGTGGCCTAGCAAGAATAGTAAGGTCTTTTATGATGCCAACATGGGAAAATGCATTACTATGGCATGAAAGAGATTTAGCTAATTCTTCAAGCGAACGCTTCACCCTTTCACACGCATCAGCTTTACTAGATGACGTACTATTTAAAACAACAAAAGTATTAACAAATTTATGGGTTGATAAAGATAGGATGATGAGTAATATTACATCTCAAAAAGGCTTGGTAATGGCAGAAAAAGCCATGTTGGCATTAGTTGAAAAAGGAGTTTCAAGAGAGGAAGCACATGAAGTATTAAGGGCGGCATCAATGGAATCAATTTCTAAAGGTGAAGAGTTAATTGATATTTGTTCAAGGAATCCAATAATCGCAACAAAATTAGATGCAAATGAACTTTCAGAAGTTTTTGAACCACATAATCATCTAGGTGTTAGTTTAGAACTTGTTGAAGAATGTGTGTCAAAAGCACTGGATGCTATATCTTAACCAAAAAATGCCCACATCATGCCAAGAATAGCACCTGTAAAAGTCGACATTAATATTAACAAAGCGATCATTGCATGAGGGCCATATTGATTTTCATCATCAAGTGCAACTTTCCAAATTTTAATTCCATGAGCCGTTATGCCCGCGACTAGCCCTCCCTCAACTTCCTCATATTTTGGCAATGGCTTTCTTGGTATTCGCTCTCCTTTCCTTAAAGGCAAACTCTGGTCGCTCATGAATCTCCCAAACTAAGTGAGTGTATAGCGATTATGTCTCACAATCACTTTACACTGTTGACTTCAGGGTGTTTTATCAATATGAGTCAAATTCACATTTCGGGAAGTCCTGGTTCAGGGAAAACAAGCATTTGTTTGATGAAATCGAATGAAATATTGTCTGTAGGTGGCAGAGTATTCTGGATTTCAAACAAACTTGATTCCGTTAGGTTTTCACAAATAATGGAAAATATACCTATTCAAAATGCTTCTAAATTCCATTCAATGGAATTCTCAGACAGTTCAGCAGAATTCATAACAAAAGATATGAATAGTTTCGACCAAGCTATTAATCAATTAATAATCATGTCTGCACAACTCCTCACAACCAAACTTATTGTGATTGACGGGTGGGATTATGGAATTAATTCACAAAACAATGGAAGGCTTACTAAAATAAAAGAGTTGAAGAATTTATGCGATAAAAATAACATTCAATTATACCTTACATCACAGTCATATGAAGATGCTAGTAATAATTCTGAAAAATATAGAATAAGATCCAAAACAAAATTTGAAAATATGGGATTTGAAAATTGGTTAATAACTCCTCATGATAAATCAGACTCATTGCGACTTTTAATAAAAGATAAAGAAGAATTAATTTTCAAAATGGTTAATGAGGGTATTGAATACATTGAATAATTATTCTCTGTATTCTAGTCCTTGTGACTCCGCAGCATCCTCGAGTAATTTTTCCATTTGTTCTAAATCATCAGAAGTAGGTTCATCATAACGCCCATCATTTTCTATAGAGCCTTTTATTGAATCACTACCTGCAATAGCGGGACTATTTTCTTCAATATACTTCTCCCTATTCGATTTTACTCTATTATACATCCATGCTGCCATTAATAAAAATAATAATGTAAATAAAATATAGACGTATTCCATTTGTACTGCCATGAGTACTCGTCTCATCTAAAGGTGAAAAAATTATCTGAAATTATTGCCTATTCAATGGCTTTGCTAAATGCCTTCTTTCAGATGAATACGGTTCAACCCAAGATTCAGTCAAGAATTTCTCTCCTTCCCATAAACGTGGGAAATTTTGCTTACAGATTTCGCACCTTAGAGCTTGATTTTTACCTGCAGATTTTAATTTATTGCCGCAATGACACTTTGGTCTTTTAAGTTCTCTAGGTGCTCCCTGAACTAATTTCAACCGTTCTAAATGAATTTCTCCAGATGGTGATTTTAAACCTTGCCATGAGATTATATCTCCCTTTTTCAATAAATTAGCTAATTTATTTAATGGGCCTGATTCTGAAAATGCAATTAGTACAAATTTGCCAAATATTGGCTTAATCGCTTCCACTTCTATAATGGCATGCCCCCCTCTATTGATAACTAAATCCGAAATAATTCTCCCTTCATAACTATGTTCTAGATGATCTCCCGTTGCCTGATTAGTACGCCAAATTTGAAATGTTTCACAAATTTCATTTTCTTCAAATGACTGTAAATAATAGTGTGCCTTTTCTAACTCTATTGGGCATTCGGACCTTATCCCGTATAATACAGGGCAGGGAGTATTGGGTGCAATCAATATTTTTTTGGAATTAGGGTCTCTACTTAATATTGTATTCTTATATTTTTCAACCATAGATTTTACTGAATTATTTGTAATTTTACGTTTTTTTGAAATATTCTCATTTTTTCTATATGAAATTAATTCCCATGTATGATCATTTAATCCAACCCAAGATATTGCTGCTAAAGCACCTATTAATCCACTATTTTTATCTGGAGTACTCCAAATTCTAACATTATCATTATTTGAAATTATAGACCTTGCATAATTAAGCTCTATATTACTTCTTACAGCTAACCAATAAAATTCAGGAAATTGTACTCTTGAATAAATGAGGCACGGTTCGGGAGCCACCTGTTCTCTTTTCGAATGATGGCTATTTATGACTTTAAATTTTGAAATCTTTTTAATTAAATCTTTGAACCATGTATCTAAAAATTGGAAAAGTAAATGCTCATCTTCTTTTTGCAATTCTATTTTTGTTGCTAGTGCTGCATTTCCTCTTGTTCTCTTTGAGGCAAAGGGCCATAACCTGACTAATCTAGAATCTGTTGGAACTTCCCATGGAGCTCCCTCATTACTTAACCTTCTTAATTCACTAA
>CATFLP010000048.1 GCA_949514915.1 Methanobacteriota archaeon
ATTTTGAATCTGCTCCAGGTAGTGGAATTCTAAGTACAAGTAAAATTACATGGCAAGTGGCATGTACTAACTTGGATACAGATAACGATGGCACAGATAACAATAATGCGAATGATGGTTATCAATTTGTTGCAGCAGCATTCGACAATGGCCTTGCTAATGGACAAACTGGAGATACATTCTTGATGAGTGATCCTCAACCTACATTACCTGCAGAAACAGCTAATGATCAAGCAAATATCAACCCTGGTTCCGCTTATGTAATTGATATCGATGTTAATGGCGGCGGTGGTGCAGGTGAAGATTGTACATTTTCAGAAGTTGGCATTAATGGCGAATTAACATTATGGATTCATGTCGAAGGTGGAGGTTCCACTTACGAAGTAATCCTAATTACTGACACAACCGCAGGTTCATTATTGATTTAAGACAAATTACTAATTTCGTTGTTTTTTCAGCGAAATTAGTAATGTCTTGAAATTGAGAGAGGTTTGATTGGTATGGCAGTAAGGAATCCCGGAGGGCAAGATGCTGTTGCTATGGCTGATGACATGGCACGGTTGAAGGCACTTTCAGATGTAGCTATAGATGAGGTTGCTACACCTGACGCGGGAGTTCTTACAGCTGACGAAGCATGGACTATCTCTGCAGAACCATCGAAAGTTAGGATAGGATCAGGAGCGGCCGGAAATGCCCCCATTTCTGCGCCGTCTCTTGGTAGTTCCCCTTTTCCTACAAAGGCTCAACCTGCAGCACCAGCTCAGATAGATACAGGAGCATTAGAGCGCTTGGTATCATCTAGGATGGACACTGTAGAAGATTCGATGAAAGCAATGGAGATTAGACTACTTGAGATGATACCACAACTTGCACAAGTTGTAGCAACTAGTGGAGGTGATGAGAATAGTTCTGAAGAAAGTAGTGATGATCAAAATGAATCAACTTCAGAAACAGAAGAACAAGTAGAAGGAGATTCTGTACAGTCTGGTTCAATGGAAGTAACTCCAGATATGGATTCTTCCGAGAAAAAAATGGATTCGTTAATGGAGTTATACGAAGCACAAGCACTTGCTCTAAACCCCTTCTTAACTAATCCAAGTGGGCTTTCTGAACAATTAAGTGAAAGAAATTCAGTTGGGCCTCATATGCTTGCAGCATTATTATTGGATAATTTAACAGGAATGGGAGCAGCATCCTTTACTCGTAAAGCAATAAGTTCAAAATTACTCACTGATGCTGAAGGAACAGTTTTACTTTCAATAGTAGAATTAGCAGAGCCAGGAGATCCTGATTCAGCATTAACAGATGCATTACCTAATAGGTCATTATTGACTTTTATTACGTTATTAGAAAGTTGGAGAACTAGTCGACAAGCGAAATCGGAGGGCTGAAATGTGGGTGCTTCGGTTGGAATTGGCGCTTTAATAATGGGCGTTACGCTATTATCTGTATTTGCCATAGCAACAACAGTAATTTCCAATCAGGCTGAAGTAGCATTAGAAATTTCAGATCCAGATGTAGTTGATAAACCAGATATTACTTTATCGAATCTTGAAAATCCAGGCACAGTACTTAGTATTGGATTTGATCCACTTAATCCTGGCACTAATTATTTCCCAGGTAGTTTAGTTTTTTCAGACGTTTGTGATGTGACACCTACAGGTAGTTTTACAGTTACAAATGAGCAATTTCGATTTAGATTTGTTGACGAATTGACAAATTTTGGAGTTCCAACTGGAAATTATAATGATACCGCTCCTAATGATGGTGAATTTTTCGAGTTTACTGATTTAACGGCTTCTGCATTAGGTAGTGAAGAACTTTGGCATGTTTGGTTTTCAGTAAACCCTGAAATTTCTCCAGGTGTTTTTGGAACTAGTACAGACGGCGTTCCAGTAGAAGCATCTGAACCAACAAGAACAATTGAAGTAAATATCAACGAGGGAGATTCTGCTGAACAAATTAGAGATAAGACAATTTCAGAACTTAATGCAAATACTCCTCCTATACAAATTACTTGGAGTACGTTTGTAACTAATCAAATAGAAGGAATATATTTAAACTCAGGTCCCGTTAGTAATTGGAATTCTGGAAATTCACCTTTAGTGATTGAAGATATCACTGCGGGTGGAGTTATAGATTCAGCAACATTAACTGCTCCAAATAATGGAGGTAGCGGGTGTTCTTCACAACCAGATGTTGATCCTTGTGATATTTGCGGAGGAGATGGAAATGATGATTTCACTGCAACTATGGAATGGGATTATGGTTTTGATATTACAAATACTGGAGATGCTCCGATTAAATTATCAGAAATATATACTACAATAAATGGAGGAGCAACAGAAGTTTTATCGTCAAATCCTGCATTTACTGTAGAATACCTTTTTCCTGGAGAAACAATAACTATAGTTAAGGATGCGAATTCTCAAGATTCATTGACAAGAGTTGCAATATCATCACATGGAATGAATATTGCAGCGGAGACGTAAGGGTGATTTTATGGCAGATGGTGGAGCAACAAATATGATTTTATTAATTACTGCTTTACTTATTTGCGGTGCAGCATCTGCGATTTTACTTCAATCGTGGACAGATACAGCATCAGCAGTTGGAACTAATCAAGAACAAATAGCTCTAAATTCAAAAACAAAAATCACTTTTTCTGGAGATTTAGCTAAAACTACTTGTGATTCTGTAGAAAATAGAATTACGATTTATTTACAAAACAGTGGTAGTTCTATATTAGATGAAACAGAATTTGGAGCATTTATTGATGGTGTCGCATCATCTATAGTGGGTGTTCCTACATTTTTGAATGGCGCTACAGTATGGAGTTCTGGAGTTGTAGCAAATATTACTTTACAATCTGGAGAAAATTTACTTTGTGATGGTACAGAAGAAAAAAGAGTGACTGCAGTAGTTTCTACTTTGGCATCAGGTGGTGTTTTTGCAAGTGACAGTGTCACGGAGGTGGTTAAACTTGGTTGAAGTTCCTGAAGAAGATGGTTTTGGTTTTGAATTAGAACAAGATAGTCTTGCAGATAGTATGGGATTAAAATTACCATCAAGATCCGTGATGGTTATTACAGCAGAAGTTGGAGGCGGTAAAAGTTTAATTTGCCAAAGATTGACTTTTGGCTTATTGGAAAATGGAGCTAAAGTAGTTTATGTGACAAATGAATTAACTACAAGAGGATGGATAGAACAGATGCATAGTATTGGTTATTGGGTAACCGATCACATAAAATCTGGTAAATTACTGGTAGTTTCAAGTTTTGGAACAATAGCAGATCCAGTAGAAAATGTAAGTATTGATGATTTATTAGAAAGTGACGGTTTGAAAGTTGCTGATGTAATCATCATTGATTCCTTATCTGAATTATCTAAAGAAACAACAGCAGCATCAATGCTTTCTAAATTAAGAAAATTTTGCTCAAAAGGTCATACAGTAGTACTTACTTGCGACCCAGATCAAATGGACAATAATTTTATTCAACAATTAAGAGCAACTTCAGAAGTTGCTTTAGATTTAAAAACGGCAATAATTGGAGGGGCTATGTCACGTACAATTGTTGTAACAAGATATTTACGAGCTGCAGGGCCATTACAATCAACAATTGGATGGCGTGTTGAACCTGGGATGGGCTTTATCGTAGATATTACTGCAGTAAGTTGAGGTGTCAAAAATGGTAGATTATCCTGATATAGCCCCCGGAGATACAGATGGTTTGCTTGCAGCTTACCCTCATGTTCGAAAATGGTGCATGGATTTTGAAGCAAAATTTGGTTCAAGGCCTCAATATTATGGCCCACTTGATAGAGGTGCTAAAAGTATCAAACCATTGAATTTGATTTATGTTACAAAACCACCAATTTTTGTTCATATGTATCGCCCTGCTGAAGATGAAGAGGGTGCAGGTCAAACTTTGTGGTTTGGTTTGGAACCACAATTAAACGAGGAAGAAGAATTGATTAGGCGTTCTTTGATAGAAATTCTACTTCAAGAAGCACCAGCAGCCCCATCTTTTACTTCTGATTTAGAATTTGAATCAATACTTTCTGGTATGATTGATCGGTATACTGTACTTCCTAATGAGACTAGTGCAATTAATCGAAGTGGAAAGGTTTGGCAATTACTTGGAATGGATGATAAAAGAGTTACAGTCACTCAAGAGCAAAGAGAAAGATTGCGTTATATCATAATTAGAGATTTAATTCGTAATGGTCCTCTTGAGCCTTTACTTTCAGATGAAATGTTAGAAGATATTCACAGTGTTGGATTAAAGCATGTAAATATGGATCATAAAGTGTTTGGAATGGTTTCATCAAATATTCGTTTTAGAGAAAGAGAATCTTTGGGTAGATTTTTGAGAGCAATGAGTGAACGTATAGGAAGGCCAGTGAGTGATAATAAACCAATTATTGATGGTTCATTATTAGATGGAAGTCGTATAAATATCATTTATAGTGATGACGTATCTACACTAGGTCCTTCATTTACAATTAGGAAATTTGCAGAAGAAACAATTTCAATTACCCAATTAATTCAATGGGGTACTTTATCGTCTCAATTAGCAGCTTATATTTGGATTGGTTTAGAATATGGTATGTCTATGCTTGTATCAGGAGAAACAGCATCTGGTAAGACAACAACTCTTAATGCAATATTGCCATTTATTGATCACAATGTAAAGATCTATTCTGCTGAAGATACAGCAGAAGTAAAAGTTAGACATAAGTTGTGGCAAAGATTAGTTACTAGAGAATCAAAAAATGAAGATGCTAAAGTAGATATGTTCGATTTATTAAAAGCAGCTTTACGTTCGAGACCTCGTTATATTATCATTGGGGAAATTAGAGGTGTTGAGGGGGCAACAGCATTTCAGGCTATGCAAACAGGGCACCCTGTAATTGCAACATTCCATGCTTCAAGTATTGTAAAAATGATTCAAAGATTTACTGGTGATCCTATTAATGTACCAATGCGGTTCTTTGATAACTTGAATTTTGCGATTTTCCAAGAAGTTGTGGAAGCGCCTGGCGGTGGTGTAGTTAGAAGGATTACAGGAGTAGACGAAGTTATTGGATACAACAAGCATAGTGATGGTGTTTTAACAAGAGGTATGTTTGAATGGAACCCTGTAAAAGACGTACATTATTTCCGAGGTATGTTCCAATCTCATCTTATGGAAAATAAGATAGCACCACAAATGGGTTTTTCTAATAAAAGAGACGTATATGATGAGATGCAAAGAAGGGCTGAAGCATTACAAAAGATGGTAGATAGAGATTTAACACATTATAATGATGTTTTTGATTTAGTTGGAATATACTATAATGCAGGATGGGATGAATTCTGTCAAGCTATAGACACGTGGGTAGGAATAAATCATTGAGGTAGTTAAAGATGGAACGAATGCCAGAGTGGCAGATTGCCTTAAAACGTCTTGATATGGAACCTTCAAGATATCTAACAGTATATGTTGGAAGTGCTGCATTAATGGGCTTGTTTACAGGATTATTATTGATGTTAATTGGCTTATTTACTGGATTTTTTGGAATATTTATCCTTTTTTTCTTTACATTGATTTCTGCTGCAGCAGCTTTGGTTTTCCCTATTCTTGAGGTAAGAAAAAGTGCAAATAAGATAGAAAAAGAAATGCATATGTTTGTAACAAGGATGGGGATTTTATCTCTTGGAGAAGTAGGAGCACGTTCAATGTTCGATATTCTAAGACAAATGGGAGATTATGGTGAACTTGCACAAGAAGTAAAGAGGATTGAAGTTTTAGTAGATAAATGGCATACTGCACTTCCCGAAGCATCAAGAATTGTAGGGCAACAAAGCCCATCACCCTTATTTGCAGATTTCCTAGATAGGATGGCATTTAGTATTGAAGCAGGTCAACCGATTGATATCTTTATGCGTGCAGAGCAAGAAACAATCGCTGAGGAATATAATACTCTATATGATATGAGATTAGAAAGTGTGGATTCATTAAGGGATATTTTCGTGAGTTTATCAACTGCAGGATTATTTGCCTTAGTTGTTGCAGGGATACATTTGGTATTGTTTCAGACAGGTACTCTTGAAGATGAGACAATCGTACTGATATCAAGACTTAGATTTTTAATTATGTCTGCATTTATATTCATTTTAATTCAAGCAGGTTGTATGTTTGGTTTTAGAGCAATAATTCCAGATGATCCTGTATTCGCACGTGATGAATTTGAGACACCTTTCCGGTTATTGTTTGGTAGGTCTTGGATTTATTCGACAGCTGCAATGATTTTAATTGCAATACCTTCAATATTATTCATGCTTGTATTTTGGTCAGAAATTTCAGCAGAATGGGATAAATATGCATTATTTTTACTTGCAGTGCCTCTGTCTCCATTATTATTTCCTGGAATAATAGAGCAAAGAGAGGAAGGACTTGTGAATAAAAGAGATTACATGTATCCTGGTTTTATTCGTGCTTTAGGTGGCACTGCACAAGCACGTTCTGCTGAACCTTCTGCTACAATTAGAGCATTAAGAGGAATTGACTTTGGGAGATTAGATGAATGTATTAGTAGACTTGAATCAAGATTATCTACTCGTATAGATTCTGAAAGAGCATGGGATTATTTTTCAGCAGAAACTAATTCTGCAGTAATTTCAAGATTTAATAGAATATATATCGAAGGAGCACAAAGTAGTGGTGAACCAGCAGCAACTGCAGATATGGTTAGTAAGTCTGCAACAAATATGCTATTATTACGTAGGCGTAGAGGTCTATCTGCTTCAACAATGTGGGGTACTTCACTCGGTTTGTTAATTGCAACAATTACAAGTTTAAACATCACTATCTATATTGTTCGTGGTTTAGGTTCAAGCATTTCTGGTGTTGCATCAGGTATGTCTGATATTGATTTAAGTTCAGTAACTGATGGTGCTGCTGGTTTTGGTTTGCCAGCATTAGATGATAATACAGTTATTGATCAAAATATCTATTTATTTAAGGTGATAATTTCAATTTTAATTATTTTACAGATACTCATCTTGTCAGCAATTGGTAATAGACTTAGAGGTGGCGGTTGGAGTACTACATTAGGCCAAGGAGTTCAGATGCTTTGGCTATCTGCAATTGTGAGTTTCTTTACGGCAATAATCTTAGATTGGAGTTCAGGAATTTTTGGAATTGAAGGTTGATTTCATTTCTTGTTTAATTCTTTTTTTTGTGGCCGCCCAAGAACAAATAGGACATTTAGTTAAATCATGAAATCTAGCAGGGCAAAATTCTCTACCGAAAAATATTATTTGAAGGTGTAGTTTGTTCCATAGTTCTTTAGGAAAGATTCGTTTTAGGTCCTTTTCTGTTTTTTCTACAGTAGTCCCCTTTGATAACCCCCATCTTGCTGCTAATCTGTGAATATGCGTATCTACAGGAAATGCAGGTATTCCAAAGGCTTGAGCCATAACTACACTTGCTGTTTTGTGCCCAACTCCAGGTAATGCTTCTAATTCTTCAAATGTATTTGGTACATTTCCATTATGTAATTCTACTAACATTGTTGAAAGTTTTAGGATATTTTTTGATTTTGTAGGTGCAAGCCCAACTTCCCTAATAATTGATTGAATTGTTTCAACATTTAATTTAGACATTAATTCTGCATTTGGTCCTGCTTCAAAAAGTGCTGGTGTTACTTGATTTACTTTCTTGTCTGTAGTTTGAGCGCTCATCAAAACAGCAACAAGTAATTGAAACTCGGAGGAATGATCAAGTGGAATTGGAGTTTTAGGATATAATTCTTCAAGAATATTAACTATTTTTTCGGATTTTTCTTTGATTTTCAAGTTAAAACCTCATTATTCCTCATTCTTTCTCCATTCAGTAAAAAGTCCAAGAATTAAAGCACTAAATGGCACGAAATAACAGGGGCCATACATCCAATTTTCCCAAGTAGGGTCTGTAGTTTCTCCACCCATAATGACGTATAGTACTAGGCCAAAAAGCAACCCTGCAATTAGTGCTATAATTCCAATAGTAATTATTCTTAATACTTTCATGATATCACATTCTTTTACTGAATAATGTTGCGACTTCTTCACTACTTTTAGTATTGAGTACATCAGATTTTTCTAACCAACCTTTTCTTGCGATATATGTTCCAAAGCGAACGTCCCTTAATCCCATTAAATCATGAGCATCAGGATTAATAGAAACTGGAACTCCACACATTTTTGCAAATTTACATAATCTCCAATCTAAGTCTAATCTGTATGGAGATGCGTTTAATTCAATTGCTTTGAAAATACCATTTTCATTCATTTCACCCATGGTTCTAATTACTGCATGCATATCCACTTCATATCCATTTCTTCCTTGGATAATTCTTCCTGTAGGATGGCCTAACATAGTAGTATACTTGTTTTCTATTGTTTTAATAAGATCTTCAGTATTTTCACTTTCATCTCTATTATTCCATTTTGTCATTGCATGAACTGAAGCCACCACATAATCTAATTCTTTTAACACGTCATCATTGTAGTCTAATTTTCCATTTTCTAAGATATCTGATTCTACTCCATGGAAAAGTCGAAAATCATTTCCTTTTTCTTTCCAAGTTAAATTATATTTTTTAATTATGTCTCCTTGATTTAGAAGGTCGTTTGCATTTGCCCCATTTGCTATTTTCAATGATTCTGAATGGTCTGAAATGCCTAAATATTTCCAATTAAGTCTTTGAGCTTCATCTGCCATTTGCTCCAATGTTGCTTCTCCATCTGATAGGTTTGTATGGTTATGAAAAGCACCTTTGATTGAATCAATTGTAATTAATTCAGGAAGTTTATTTTCTTCCCCTGCTTCAATTTCACCTAAATCTTCTCTTAGTTCTGGTACTATGTATGGAAGATCTAATTTTTTGTAAATATCTTCTTCATTATCTGCTTTAACAGAATATTGCGCAGCCTCAATTCCTTTCAAATCATCAATTTTTGCAATTGGAATTAATCCAAATTCATTTAATTTCAACCCTCTATCTAATGCCCTTTGCCTCATTCGAATATTATGCTCTTTTGATCCTGTAAAATATGCTAAAGTAAATGGAAACATGTTTGGAGGTACAATTCTAACCTGCGCATCAATAGTTCCCGTAGCTTCCATTTTTTCATAATCCTCTCCTCCAATGGCATCTAAAACACCGCCATCTAAATTACCTAAATTGAATTCATTTTCGAATATACTTGTATCTAATATTAGACTAATTTTTGAATCTCCTGCTCCCTTAATATCTGCTATACCAGGTAGCGAAAGAATAGAATTTGAAATTTCTTCATGATCTTCTGGTTTAGCACCTACCACCAAATCTAAATCTCCGATTGATTCTTTTTTCCTTCTTGCTGAACCAGCTAATTCTATTTGTTCAACCTTGGGAATATTGCTGATTAATTCTTTTAATGCATTCCCATAAAGTAATCCTATGTCTAATCTTCTTCGTGCATTAAATCTTTTTAATAATTGAATTCCATCTAATATTTTTTGTTGTGATTTTTTTCCAAATCCACTTAAATCTTCAATTTCACCTGCTTCACAAGATTCTTGTAATTCAATGATATTTGTAATTCCTAATTCCTCATTAAGTAATTTAATTCTTTTTGGTCCTAAGTTAGGAATGCCGAGCATTACAATTAATCCTGCGGGTGTTGTTTCAAATAATTCAACCCAGTCTTCAGGCCATTCTCCTTCAAGTACAGCATTAGTGATTCCAGAACCTAATCCTTTGCCAATGCCTTTCAAATCCATTAGTCTACCACTAATTACCACTTCTCCAAAATCTTCAGTTAATGTTGAAATAGTCCTACTTCCATTGAAATAGGATCTGGTTCTAAATGGATTAGCACCTCTCAATTCAAGCAATACCCCCACTTGATGCAATGTAGTTGCAATTTGATTTCTACTGAAAAATGGTATGCCTTTTGCTCTTGGCCTAGGAAGTTTCCATACGCCCCCTCCGCCCATATTCATATGAAAACACACTATCACTTCATTATGGCGGTAATTTGTACCAATTGGTTTGAATAATATGTCAATTAGCAGTATCCATGGACCTTGAGTTAATTGAGAGTCTTACTACTATTTTTTGTGGTGTTGCAATATTCGGATTTACTATTGTTGCTACGGCATCTCGCAACCCCCAAATAGAGATTTTTATTCAACAAACAATTTCGTTATGCTGTGTCATTGCAGCAATTTTATTGTCTATTATCGCATTCAATGGAGGTACAATATGGTCTTCAAAAAAATTAGTTCCTCCTTTAATCGCTTTGAATATAATTATTACTATAGCTGCTAGAATGAATCTTAGAGGTAAGCAAATTTCACAAGGTATGAATCCCCATCAGATTGGAAGATTAAACCAAGAAGAATAGTTATCTCATTCTTTTTGGTACGTAATCAAAATGTTCTGTTTCAATTTCTTCTTTCTTTGAAGGAATATTTCTTTTTATTATGAATTGTGGTGGTTCATTATATTCTTCTACTTTTTTCTCACTAGGTATTTTCCTCATTGTTTTTTGATTATAATTAGTAGTAAATATTCTTGCTGGCTTTTTCAATGAGATTGTGAACATCACAAATACTGTAAGATAAATAATCCATGTAGGGAGCAGGATTCCTGAGTAATCCTCAATTTTTATTGAAACTTGTTTAACTCCATCATGCATTCTTGAAAAACTAAAGGCTTTACTTACATCATCAGCTAATTCATTTTCTTCTATTGGATGTTCTTCAATAATTAGTATTGGTAATTTTGCTATTGCAGATGGAGAATCTTGATTTTGGACCCATAGTTGTATTTCTCCTCCACTTAATCCTAGTTTTTCTCCTGTATTATGCACGCTAAACATAGTCATATGTCCTTGCTCACCATTAGGTTGTAATGTTACTTCTCTACTCGACCATTCAGATGAAATACCATCTAATGGATGCCATTCAATTTTCAGGTTTATGGAAACAAAATCCATTGGATTTGTAACTTTACAGAAGAAAGAACTTTTTTCAGATATTACAATGGTATTGGAGGAAGGGTCACAAGCAATTAGCAATATTGGTTTATGTTTTAATCTATCATTTGGCCAATAATCAATATTATTTGCACCTATTGAATTATTATCTCCAAAACCATCTTTGTCAGTATCTTTCCATTGAGTTTTATCGTTGATAAACACATCTGCACCATTATTTATGGTCCAATTTTCGTCTGGATCTGACCATCCATCGCCATCGGTGTCTTTACATCCAAATCTATCATTTGTGGAATTTCCTTCTGAATTAGGACAGTCATCATTGGTTGTGGATTGGGATGAAACTATGTCTAAAGAATAAGTTAAAGATAGAATAAAAATTGTCAAGATTAACAAGACATTAGATTTCTTCATAAACGGCATCAGGGGCTATTGTGTTATGAAGTATTGTTTTAGAATCATCATTCAATATCAAATTCTGCTTCTAATTTTTGATTAATAAAATTCCTCATGAAGGGAGGTAATTCTCCGTTCACAAATACAACATCATTTACTTCTTCTAATTTCATTAATGAATAATATATTTGCATTGCGGTCATTGGTGTTGATGAACATCCAGTGCAACCACCTTCTAGTGAAATCATTACATTTCCATCACTAGTGTCGATTACATTTACAATCCCATCATGCTGATCTAAAATTTCTTGAACAGGGCCAATAGATGCGTGGATTTTACTTATGTCAATATCTGCCATTAACTCTCATGTGCGCTGATACCATTCTACTTTTTCAAACCTGTGCATAGAAAACCAAATATGGCACATTACTTAATCAATGTCAGATGCGTATATTAATTCTCGACCTCTTGGCTGAAAGGATAGAATTTGGACATGGAGGTAATATTGAGATGATTAAACCATTTACGGATTTTAATTCTGAAATTGAGGTATTTCTTGTAACTCCCCAGTATGAAACAGATACTCAGTTTGAAAGATTAGAGCTTAAAAAAATTAAGAAGGGAAATGTACCTAATTGGGATGATGATGTTGAATTTAAATCTGAATTTTCAGATGTAATTGATGGTACTATTGTTAAATTTATTCGTATTTTCACTCCAGTTGGAAAAGTCGGGGATATCTCTAAGTGGGTTGATGAACATAATTTCTCTTGTGTTTTTTGTTCAGGTTCCAGACGTAATGTCTCACAACCAGAGCAATGGATGATAAACGCAAAAAATTTATTGATGGGTACAATATTGGCAAAAAAACCGCTTTTAGGGATTTGTTTTGGACATCAATTACTTGCAGAAACATTAGGAGGTAATGTTACACGCTCATCAAAAAGGACAGATGCAGTATATAATTTGAAATTAACAAATTTAGGTTCTAAAGACCCGTTGTTTGATGGGTTATCTAATAATGGAGAGGGCCCAATTACTTTGTATACTCATCAAGATCATGTGGTAAATATATCTACAGATCAAAAAATAATTATTGAGTTGTTAGGTTCTTCCAAGCACTGTAAAAATGCAGCAATTAGGGCTAGAGTCGATGATGAACTATTACCTGTGTGGGGAGTACAATTTCATCCAGAAGCAAGTAAGGCTAGAATCAATAGATCTTATGATTTAGGCCATATTACATTAGAAGAAAAAGAATCATTTAATCGGGAGCATGATGGTGCACAAGTACTTGAAAATTTTTCTAGAATCGTGCATTTGAAGTCGTGAATTTCCATTAAAAATGAATATCTATGATAAATATGCTACTATTCATTAATATACAGCATTTGAGAGGCCACGAATGGTGAACATATTTTGGAGATAGCAGATTTGCCTTTAGGTGTTGGAGAAATAGGTGCAATAGTAGCAGGATTAGGCTTGGGTATTGCATTTTTATTATATACACAATTATCTGGAAAGAAAATTGAAAATGAAAGAGTATCAAGTATTGGTAGTCAGATACAATCTGGAGCAATGGCATTTTTAAATGCTGAATATAGAATTCTAGTTGTATTTGTAATTGTAGTTGCAGGATTATTATATGCTGGAGGAAGCATAAATGATGATCTTGGACTTGAAGTCGCAATATCATTCTTAATGGGTGCTTTTGCAAGTGGCTTAGCAGGCAATATTGGAATGCGTGCAGCTACTGCTGCAAATACTAGAACTGCAATGGCAGCTACTGAAAACCAAGGTGCAGCATTACTAGTTGCTTACAATGGAGGTGCTGTAATGGGTATCTGTGTAGGAGGATTAGGATTACTTGGAATTTCTATAATGTATATTTTATTTGGAGAGATTAGTACTATTACTTACATTTCAGGATTTGGAATGGGTGCATCAAGTATTGCATTATTTGCTAGAGTAGGTGGAGGAATTTATACTAAAGCAGCAGATGTTGGTGCAGATTTAGTTGGTAAAGTTATGGCTGGAATACCAGAAGATGATCCAAGAAACCCTGGTGTTATTGCAGATAATGTAGGAGATAATGTTGGCGATGTTGCTGGAATGGGCGCAGATATATTCGAATCATTTGTAGGTTCATTAATAGCAGCAATGGTGATTGCATCTACAATTCTATGGGTTGATTTAGGACAAATGTCTTCAGAAGTAAATGATTTAGGAAATCATAATGAAGTTTTGATGGTATTACCATTATTACTTGCTATTATTGGATTCGTTGCAAGTTTAATCGGAGTATTTTCAATGAGAGTATTAAAAGAAGGCGATCCAGCTTCTGCATTAAGAAATACCACATTTATTGGAGCAATACTGTTTTGGTTAGGAAGTTATGTTGCATTACAAATTTTCAATTTACCATTACAACCATTGTATGCAATAATCTCTGGAAGTATTGTAGGCATTTTGATTGGACTTGTTACTGAATACTATACATCTACAGAGAAAATCTTTGGAATCAAACCTCGAGCAGTAATGAGAATTTCAGAAGCCTCAAAAAGAGGCCCTGCAACTAATGCAATAGCAGGTTTGTCAGTAGGGATGGAAAGTGTATTTTTACCATTAATCTTAATTGCGGTAGGAATTTATGTTTCCAATTATTTCGCAGGAGTTTATGGGATTGCATTAGCAGCAATGGGAATGTTAGCTACAGTAGGAGTTACTATGACTGTAGATGCTTATGGCCCTGTAGCAGATAATGCTGGAGGCATTTCTGAAATGAGCGGACTTGGCCCAGAGGTTAGAGAAATCACTGATGGTTTAGATTCAATCGGTAATACTACAGCAGCAACAGGAAAAGGGTTTGCTATCGGTTCTGCAGCATTAACTGCACTTGCATTATTTGCAGCATTTACTACTTCCGTAGAGAACTATAGAGGTACAGAAGTTCAAATATTATTAACAAGCCCTGAAGTAGTTATTGGATTATTAATTGGAGGAAGTTTGCCATTCTTAATTGGTGCATTAACAATGAGTTCAGTCGGTAGAGCGGCTGAAGAGATGGTTGATGAAATTGTAAGACAATTCGAAATAATGAAAAAAGCACTCAAAGGAACAATTGGTGACGATGATCTTGATGACATAAACAAATGGCCTGAGACAATAGAAGTCAAAGAAGATGGTGGAACGAAGATGTATCCTGATTCAGAACAATGTATCAAAATTAGTACCGATTCAGCAATTCGTGAAATGGTACTTCCTGGGGTAATCGCTGTTTTCAGCCCATTAATCGTTGGTTATGCATTAAATGCTGAGGGATTAGCAGGAATGCTTGCAGGTGCAACAGTTACAGGAGTATTACTCGCGTTATTCATGGCTAATGCAGGAGGTTCTTGGGATAATGCAAAGAAAGCAATTGAAGCAGGTGAATTAGAAGGAGAATCAAAAGGTGGAGAAGCACATTCTGCTGCCGTAATTGGAGATACAGTTGGAGATCCATTCAAAGATACAAGTGGTCCATCATTGAATATTTTAATCAAATTGATGTCTATTGTATCTTTAGTGATTGTACCTGTAATCGTTTAGATGGTGTAAAACATGCCTAAACAAAGGGCAACTAGAAAGAATCAAATCTTTGTAGTAATTGTACTATTTGTTCTAGTTAGTTCAGGATGTCTAGGTTCTACGAATCAAGGCAGTAAATCTTCTGATTCTAAATTAATAGTTCCAGAATGGAATATTGGAGATTGGTGGATGTATACTTTTACAACACCTGAATTTGGAGATGTAACTACAAGGTTAGTTGTAACAGAGACAGAAGCTGATTCAAATAGTTCCTATATGTTGGGAATTACTAATCAACTAGAATCACATAGGCATGCATTGTTAAATTTCAATCCATTTTTAGGGAGAATTACTCATTCTAATTTGTCAGTGTATGAAAATGGAATACCTCAACCAGTATTCAGTTTCCCATTAGAGGAGGGTAATTCGTGGACATTTGATTTATTTGGATTTAGTGAATGGAATGCGAATGTATTGTTAATTTCTGGAGGAGTATCTTACATTACAGCTGTTCATTCAGAAGGAGGGACTCTAGAATATGAATATGATGATTCACTTCGATTTTTATCTAAATTTGTATGGACTAATTCTGATAATGTAATTAAAATGGAAATGAGATGGTCAGGTGAAAAAGGCGTGGATTATGAGGGAGATGCTTTTTTCGTAAGGGCCTTTGATTTTAAAAATGAAATATATGAAGGTAATGATGGAGAAACATATGATTCAACATTTCTAAATAATGGACATCCTACTGATGGTAATTTTGATCATTTATACATATATTTAGATGTTGAAATAGCAGGTTCTGCAGCATCACATGGTTCTTTTTCAATAAAAGATCATAGAGGAATAAGTCCAAAAGTAGAAACATGGAATGCAGGAACTTCTGAAAAAGGTTCTATTTCAGTGATCCCTTCACAATCGGGGGAGTATTCATTGACAGTAACTTGCACTGGTGCTAATTCAATAATACATGTGATTGTAGTTGGTGGATTAGAACGGTCTTGGAATTTATAGGTGTAGGTATGCAACAAACACTTTTGATGTTGCATGGACTTACAGGAACTTCCAAAATGATTGAACAATTTGCGAATAAAATTAATCCAGACGGTTGTAATTTAGTAGTCCCTAATGGCACATTTAAGCATGAAGAAAGGGGTTTTTGCTGGTGGAATTATTCATTAGGACATCATAAAAATAAAAATAATAAAATTAAAGTCACAGACAAATTACTTAGAGAAGTACAAAAATCTATTTCTTATTTAATTGAGAAATTACCAAATGAGGGAGATGTAATTATTGGTGGTTTTAGTCAAGGTGCTGCAATGGCACAAATAATGTTGTTAAGTGAGATATCATCAAGAATTTCTGGTTTAATTTTATTGGGAACTAGATCTATTGAAGAAAATAAATTAAGGGAAGCACTAACTAAATTAAAACCAGTACCTGTGTTGTGGATGCATGGTACTGGTGATAAATTAATAAAATTTGAAGAAGCAATAGAATTAGTAAAAATCTTTGAAGAAGAAGGATGGGAAGTAACAAAAATTAAACATGAAAAAGGGCATATGATACCTTTAGAATATCATAATGAGATTGTTGACTTTGTATACAAGATATATTCAAACAACACCAGATGATTGAAGATCATCAAATCCGCCAATGAATACTGGTAGTTCACCTCTTAAATCAAAAATAACAGGTACAGTTTTATGTCCTGTTTCTTGGATAATTTTATTTCTCTTTTCAGGTTCAAGGCTCAAATCTATTTCTAAAAATGTCAAATTATGACCTTTTAAATATCTCTTCGCAGCAACACAATAAGGGCAATAATCTGAAGAATATATGAGAAAATCTACATCTGTTGAGCTTGCATCTGAAATTATTACGTTTGACATATAATACACCTTATTTTTCTATTAAAACACCTTGATTGTCAATGGACCATTCAATTATCATCCATCCAGCATTCTCGCATGCTTTTTTAGTTTCATTAACCTTTCCACTTTTTGATAATAGTGCAACGGCTCCACCCCCTCCAGCACCCATGACTTTCCAAGCACTAATGATGTCTTCATCCATTAGAGAATCGCAAATAATTCTGACAGGATTATTAATTGATGGAGATAATTCATCTGTTGTAATTGTCACAAGATTAAGAATATCACTAATTGATTCTCTTTGGTCTGATTCTAATGCCTTTGCCATATCGTCAGCTAATTGTTTTAATTTAGAAATTGCTTCAATGATTTTTAAATCCCCTTGATTGAATTTTTCCCAGATTGGAGAATGTACTTCTCCAGATTTATGTGCAATTCTACTATGCGCAATAATAAGATGTTTTTCTAGCCATTCAATGGTACTTGGCATTGGTTTAAATGGCATTATCTCAACATCTTCATTATTGAACTTTAGATACTGTGCACCGCCAAATGCACTAGCCCATTGATCTTGTCTTCCAACAGGTCCTCCTAATATAATTTCAAATTTATGAGCCATTTCGGCAGATTTCTCTGGTGAACAATTACTATGATTAATACAAGAGAGTAATGCTACATTTATTGCGCTAGAAGTTCCTAATCCTGTTCCTACAGGCACATCACATTCATAATACACTTTTAGATGACCTTCATCATCTATATTTAATTCAGCATGTGCTCTCTTGTTTATTGCTATATTTACTACAGACCCAGTATATTTCTTAGTGAAATAGGTTACGTCACTCCATCCTCCAGCTAAATCGATGCGTACAGGTGCGCTTGCTTTTACTTTCAAAATTTATACCCCCTAACTATATTCTAAAAAAGAATTAAGCGAATTATTAGAGGGATTTAGATTATTCGTAAATCCGAAATCTAAAGGAATTCCACTTACCGTCCCCACTAATCCTGTCAATAATAGATGATTTCCTATAGGTCTTTCATTTCTAGTGGGTATCAGTTTCTTTTTGTGAAGATTTTTAATATTAATTTTTGCTAAATCAACATTTGCTTCCCTCATTGATTTATTTGCAACCCATATATTAGCAGAAATCGATTGAGCAACACCAGTAATATCAATATTATTGGATAATATTGGTTGTACTGTATATGTGTTAATCCATTCTTCATTCCACTCTTTGGAATCAACATTTCCAAAGATACTAGGCCAATCAATTACGCTATTTGGTTCCATATTCCATCTTTTTGAAATTTCACTCATGTTCATCATAAGTTCTATTGCCGCTCTAACCATTGGATGTCTAGGTTCTTGTTTGTACACCTTGTCAATTGTTTCTTCAGCAGAAAAATGTAATCCACAATCAAGTTCTAACAAAGCTTTTGCAACATATCCTGCTGGCCAATAGTCATCTTGAATATTTTCTTCAATCCACATTTCTAGCATATCTAATGCATCTTCACTACGATTTTCAATTCTTAATAATGCAATATCTCTCAATAATATTTTACGCGAAATAGGGGTATTTGTTTTAGGTCCAGTAATTCTAGGGTTAGGGGTTCTTTCTAGGTACCATTTTAGTAACTCAATATTTCCTCTAATGGCACTACTAACTTGAATATGGTGAATATTATTCATGTCAAACTTTATTTCATTAGGAGAAAGTAATGAACCAATCCAATTTAAAATTAATCTTTCTTGTGATTGTTCAGCAACAGCATTTAGGTGATGCCTTGCTTCTTTGTAATCTCTAGTTGCTAAATTAGCAGCAATTAGCGCTAACCTTGCAAAGTCATCTTCACCACCTTCTAGAGCCAGTAATTTATCTGATAAATTTTCAGTAGATTCCCAATGTCCAGAAATCATTGATAGAGTTATTTCAGACCTTAGTTTTGCTAGTAATGTTTGATTATCTTTCTTTTCAAGAAGATCTTCATACCTTTTGAATGCTTCAGTATATTTTTCCTTTTTAATTAAATCGATTACCTTTACTTCCCTTACTCTTATTTTTGTTTTCAATGTTTCAAGTTCTGAACGTTTGGACAAATCAACAGCATCGAATTGCATTGCATTTAATTTTTTCAATTTTCCAAGAGATAATAGCCAGACAAATAAGAAAATTACTTGGCCTGCTGATGCCATCATCCATGTTAATTCCTCAAGCATATTTTTAGTGGCAATTGTACAGATATTACTTTCTAGGTATCCACATGCTTCACCTTGCGGCAAAAATGCAGAATCCCAAAAAGTCATCATTGCTAATGCTAATAAAAACATTGATTGGCCCGCAAAGCCACTGAAACAAAAACTAAGAATATCAGCCTGTTGTGCCTTTTCTGTTCTAATTAATTTGTTATCTGCCAATTTAATTCCTGCTCTTCCTGAAATATGAGTCACCGCTAGAAACATTGTTCTAGCAACCTCAAAAACAAAAGCAATACCGACTACAGCAATATTTAGTATTAAGAATAACAATACCGCACTTACTAACGGTTTACGGATAAAATCTGTTTCAATCTTACTGAATAATTCTATGGCATAAAAACCTAGTAAACCACCTTCTTCCATTATTGTTCCTTGCTCAACGATGTCACCAAATCGAAAAACACTATCACTATGTTTGAATTTTTCAGGAATTAAAAATGTTGCAAATAGTGAAAGAAGCGTATTTAATGCAGTTATTGGCATAGTAATAGCGGTAATTAAAACAATTGTAGATAATACACGTCCTCTACGTGATGGTTTTTCAGGATTTATATCAGTTGGCTTTCCTCTGGCATGCAACATTTTATTTTTTACAAGTAGATTCCAAGATGATCCAAGAACTCTACCATATGCAATAATTGCTGGTAAAAACGCAAAAAATATTGTTGCAGAATTTAACCTACTGCTATTTTCAGTAATTACAAAATCTCTCATAGTTAACCTAAATACGATAATTAAACCAATCCAAATAACACCTAAAAGAAACATTTTTATTATTCTTTTTGAAATACCTTTTAATTCTAAATCTGCTCTTCTATTTCTTAATTTAACCTTTAATTGGGCATCTAATGAAGACAATATTGAGATTACTGCTGGTATTGAAATTAATGTGATGGCTACAAACAATACCCATTGATTTAATTCTCGAGAACCTTGCGAATATGAGATTAAAAATTCCATTAATAATATAGCAACACCAGTAAGTGACCAGAGATAACTTTGTATTCCAAAACGTACTCTTGAGTCTTGTAATAATTCTCTAGCATCTGCAGTATTTTTTGTTAAAATATGAATTTCGTAGACATTTTCTTCTCTTTGAAATGCAACTCTAAGTCCACGCAATCCATGAGGAATAACAAATCTCCAAAGTAAGATTACAATTGCTAAACTTGCAATGATTGGCACAAAATCGTCAATCGTAACCGTTGAAACTAGTGAAAACATGCTTCTCCCCCGTTACCTTCAGGCAGTAACACTTCAAAGAATATACCGTAACAATGCTATTGCTCCACCCATGCTTTCTAATTGCATTCCATAGTCATGATCTGAACTGCATTGGATCATTTCTCCACCACAAATTTCTAGTTTTTTACACCATTCAGACCAACTTTCATCATTAATTTTAGAATTTCCGTCACGTAATAATTCTGCTAAAATTAATAATTTTTCAATAGCTCCTTCTTCCATTGCCTGATTTAATTGATTTTTACCATATGCAACAGCTCCTTGTTTAGCAATTCTGGTAAAAGCATCTTCTAAATATTCAATTTCTTTAATAATTGAATGATCTTTTAATAAATCTAATGCAAGTCCTTCTTTCAAAATTTCATTTGCTGATGCACGTCCACCCATACTGGTTGCAATATTGCGGATAGTTCTCCCAGAATCAATTGAATCAAACATTTCTTGCAACCTTTCTCTTGCCATTCCTGGTCCACAAATTATTATTGGGATGTTTTTATTTAATTGTAAATTAATGTCGTTTGTTACCTTTTTCATAAAACCTTTCTGAACACCACTTGATGATTCGGAATTCCCAGTATATTTCCCTCCTCCGCGCATAGTAAATGTTGCAATGTCTCTTAATCCATGAGTTGTGACTTCATAAAGTATGATTTCATCTAATTCAGCAACAATTATTGCAACTTTACTCGATGATGAATGTTTTTTTGCTGAATTAATTAATTGAATGTCTTCTGTAGGCCAGACGCCATCTAATGAAAGTTTCACTTCATCACCAATTTGAACTATGTGGGTATGATGACTACCTTTGTCAAATGCGGCTTCACTAATTATCCCATGTACTCTCAGAGAATCACTAAATGTTTGAAATTCTGTATGTTCAATAATTAATTCAATCCATATTTTTTTTCTTACTGCTGATTTTGCTCTCCCACCTTCTTCTCCAGCAGTGGTTTGGTCTCTTCTTTCACCTAGCATCCCTATTTTTCGGCCTTTATTACATAATTTCGCTGTAGTCCAGAGATCATCTTCCGATGAAATTCGGAATTTTAAAAAATCAGGTCCACGTTTGATGATTTTCATTTTACCGTCTCAACTAAACATTCCTTTTAATTCCCCATCCTCATCAATAGTCATATTTGTGGCCGCAGGTATTTTTGGTAGTCCAGGCATTGTCATTATGTTGCCGAGGATTGCTACAATAAATCCTGCACCAGAATTTAATCTTAGTTCCCTAATTGGAATTTCAAACCCATTTGGAGAACCCAATAAACCAGCATCGTGGCTTAGTGAATACTGAGTTTTTGCCATACAAATGGGTAAATGTCCATATCCCCATTTCTGTATTTGTTCAAGATCTCTATGTGCTTTTGGATATAGATTAATTCCTTCGGCACCGTAAATTCTAGTTGCAATTCGTAATGCTTTTTCAATTACTGGCATTTCATTATCGAATAGAGGAGTAAATGGCCGTCCTGCTGCCATGTGTGTTTGACAATTTGCAACAACTGCTTCAGCTAATGCTGCTCCTCCATTTCCTCCATCTGCATGTACGTTTGTTTCAACACATGCACTTGCCCCTGCTTTTTCTGCAACTTTCATTAAAGCCTCAACTTCATCATCGTGATCAGTATAAAATCTATTGATACTTACAATCACTGGAATACCAAACATTAGCATATTTTTGATATGTTTTGTAAGGTTTGTTTCAGCACCAGATATTACAGCCTCAACGTCCTTTTTTCTTACAAGTTCTGGAGAAGGCCTCTTTGATGCAGATTTGCCAAAAGCACCACCGTGTAATTTCATAGATCTAACTGTGACATTAACCACTACACAATCTGGTGGGTTACCACTTGCAGGTGTTTTGATGTGCATGAATTTTTCAGCACCCATATCTGAACCAAAACCTGCCTCTGTAATCACATAATCAGTACATCTCAAGGCGAGTTTATCTGCTATAATACTTGAATTTCCATGAGCTATATTTGCAAATGGTCCACAATGTATGAAAGCAGGATCACCCTCAATAGTTTGAACAAGATTTGGCATTAAAGCATCTCTAAGAAGTAATGCCATAGCACCGTCTGCTTGAAGATCAGAGGCTAAAACAGGAAAACCATTTTTTCTTTGTCCAATGACGATACCTCCTAATCTTTTCTTTAAATCTGCATAATCTGAAGATAATGCTAAAATGGCCATGATTTCAGAAGCAGCTGTAATATCAAATCTTTCTTCTCTTACATTTCCGTTTGCAGGTCCACCTAATCCAATTGCAATTTGCCTCATTGCTCTATCATTTAAATCCAAAACTCTTGGCCAAGAAATTCTACTAGAATCAATATCTAATTCATTTCCATGTTTGATATGATTATCGATTAATGATGATAGTAAATTGTGTGTAGAGGTAACTGCATGTAGATCTCCTGTAAAGTGCAAGTTGATTTCTTCCATTGGTAGAACTTGTGAGTATCCTCCTCCTGCAGCACCACCTTTGATTCCAAAAACTGGACCCATCGAAGGTTCTCTAATTACACAGCAAGCATTTTTACCAATCCTATTTAGTGCCTGAGTTAATCCAATTGTAGTGACAGTTTTCCCTTCACCAAATGGTGTGGGGTTTACACTTGTAACTAGTACAAGAAATCCCTTTGGTCCATCTACTCGTTTTTTCAATGCACTCCATTTTATTTTTGCAATCTCCCCCCCATATTGGACAATCTCCTCAGCATCAAAACCCATTTTCCAAGCAATGTCTTGAATTGGTACTAATTTCGCTTCTCTGGCGATGTCTAAATCACTCTTCATGGCATCCCCGCAAAGTATAGGTATTCAATGATTGATGTTCTAAATACAGTTATAGTTTCATTTGAGGGCCTTCTCAGGTATGCCATGGGGGAGGAGAAAAGGTGCAATGTAGGAGGTTATCCGATAGAACATTCTTTGACACCATATTTATTTGCTTTAGTCCATGAGCATTTGGGACTTGAATATTTTTCATTAGGAAAAATACCTTCAGAATACATTGATGAAGTAATCAATTCTAATGACTTTTCAAAACCGTCTGAAAAATTCAAAGAGACAGTCAGGGAAATAACACAGAGCATTAAGGGTGAATCTTTCAATTATCGAGAAATTCCTGAAATAAAGGTAATTACAAAAGATTTCGATTTCAAGGGGATAATCAAATGGGGTTCTATCACATCACCTTTGAAACACCAGTTTGGGAAAAATACAGTAAATTGCTATACAGTAGATGAGAGGGGATTGAGATATTCAATGACAGATGGATTTGCAGTTATTTTAGTAGCAGAACATTTTGGACTTAATTTTAATTCTAAACCCGTATTGTGTTTGAAAGGAGGTGGTTCTACTGCCATAGCAACTGCAGAAGCATGGCTTTCTAGAGGTGGAGAAATCAAGGCATTAAATGGACGAAGAAGCTTACCCGAATATTTGTTAACTAGATGTAATTCGGAATTAGAACCAAATTTATTTCTTGATTTTGACAGTTCCTCAGATTCAGATTATTTGACTCTCACTCCTAAATATAATCCCAAAGTAAATGCTTTCAAGAATAATATTGATGGTCGTTGGATGCTAATAGCACAGCACCTTTTAGCCTGGGCAATATTATTTTCACCAGAAAATGCAGAAAAATTGCCCAGTATAGATTTACTTTTCAAAAGATTAATTTCACTCGAATCCTCTGGAATTAGTATGTTTTGAATGTTAATCTTAATAACAAACTTGTTTTAGCGAGGGGTATGGGTTTTTTCGCAGCGATAGGAAGAGGTTGGAAATTAAGTAAGTTAAGTTTTAGTGTAGTTAAAGCAGATCCTGAAATTTTAGTATATGTTTTATTGATGGGAGCAATGTCTTTAGCAACACTTTCAGCTATGAATGCTCCATTTTTTCTAGAAATGGATTGGGCTGTAATAATGACAACAGATTCAATAACAAATGAAGAAGTCGTAGGTGGATTAACTAATGCTGGGATGGCTTGGTATTTTTCATTCTATATGTTGCTTAGTATTATTGTAGTTTTTTGGAATTCAGCAATCGTAGCCAATTCTCACATGAGATTAAGTGGAGGAGACCCTACATTTGTTTACGGAGTGAAAAAAGCATTTTCAAAAATCCATTTAATTATGATATGGGGCATGATCTCTGGAACAGTTGGACTAGTCTTGAAATTAATAAGAAATACAAACGCTAGAGAAGTTAAAAATCCAGGATTACAAATATTATTTATGATACTTACATGGATGTTTGAAGTAGCATGGTGGATAATGACCTTCTTTATGATTCCTTTAATGGTAATTGAAGGAAGATCAATCAGAGATTCAATGAGAGAGGGTAAAGATATGATGATGAAGACATTTGGAACCAATATTGCCTCTGGACTTGGAATCGAATTTATTGGCTTTTGCTTCATAATGTTATCAGCATTAATAGGATTTGGAATTGCTACCGTACTTGGTGTACTTCCTGGAATTGTAGTAGGTGTTCTTGGAGTAGCATTAACTTTGATGTGGGTTACTGCAGCTAATACAGTATCTATTTCTGCACTCTATATTTTCGCTAAAACTGGAGAAATGCCACAAATTTACAAAAACAAGGGAATAAACACATTCCAATTCAATGTCTAAAGAGGAATATTTCCGTGCTTTTTAGATGGACTCCACTCTTGTTTTGAACTAAGAAGTTCTAATGAGTCAATAAGGCGTTTACGTGTAATTTCAGGTTCAATTACATCATCAAGCCAACCATTTTTTGCAGCGACATATGGGTCACCAAATTTTTGTTTATATCTTTCAACTAATTCTGAACGAACTGCTTCTTTATCTTCTTCACTTGCTGCTCCAATTTCTCTTCTATGTATGATATTAACAGCACCTTCAGCACCCATGACCGCTAATTCTGCAGTAGGCCATGCAATATTCAAATCAGAGCGTAAATGTTTGCATGACATCGCTAAATATGCACCACCATATGCCTTCCTAGTTACTATGGTCAGTTTTGGTACAGTTGCCTCTGCATAAGCATAAAGAAGTTTAGCACCATGTCTAATAATTCCTCCCCATTCTTGCACAACACCTGGAAGAAAACCAGGAACATCTTCAAATGTAACCAGAGGAATATTAAATGCATCACAAGTTCTTATGAATCTAGCTGCTTTTACTGAAGCATCAATGTCCAGACAGCCAGCCAGTACTTTTGGTTGATTTGCAATAATACCTACGGGGAATCCTCCAATACGTGCAAAACCTATCAGAATGTTTTCAGCATATTGTTCGAATAGTTCTACAAAATATTCATCATCAACAATTGGAGTAATTACTTTCCTCATGTCGTATGGTTTATTCGGGTTATCTGGAATTAGGTCATTTAATTCAGGTACAAGTTTTCTTTCATCGCCACTATATGCAAATGGAGGATCAGCCAAACAATGATCGGGTAAGA
Source organism: Methanobacteriota archaeon (assembly GCA_949514915.1). GTDB lineage: Archaea > Thermoplasmatota > Poseidoniia > Poseidoniales > Poseidoniaceae > MGIIa-I. The sequence continues at coordinate 25,830 of CATFLP010000048.1, forward strand.
ATCCTATTAATTCTGAAACCATTTCTATTGCATCATCTTCATCATCTGCAACTAAGCATGCGATTCCCGATCTACTTGAATGAACTTGGGCATCTCCAACATCTTTCGAATTTTGTTCACCAGAAACGATTTCAGGAGTTACAAGTGGGCTCGAAAGAAATAATTGCCCATGTTGGCTTGACATTATTGTAAAGTCAGAAATTCCCGCACATAATGCTGAAGCACCTACGACAGGGCCAAGAATTAAACTAAAGATTGGAATTTTTCCACTGCATTGCACTAAATAATCCATTAATACTCCCGTTGCTGCAAGAGAGGTGACTCCATCATGTGCTCTTTGACCGCCTCCATCCCAAATTCCAATAATCGGTGTTCTCGAACGTTCTGCCATTTCAATCGTTCTAGTAATCTTTGCTGCATGCATTTCTCCCATACTTCCTCCAAATACTCCAAAGTCCTGAGCAAAACAATGTACAGGCCTACCATCTAAAGTGCCATGTCCAGCAACAACACCATCTCCAGGATGTTGATGTAAATGCAGGTTAAAATCCGAGTTTCTATGTGTGATGAATGCTTCAAATTCTACAAAGGAATCAGGATCTAATAATTTTTTAATTCGTTCCCTTGCAGTTAATCTTCCAGTTTTTCTTAATCTATCAACATCATGAGGATGTCCTCCACTATGACTAATGGATCGAATCAAATCAAGGTCTTCCAGAGCTTCATTATTCCGTTCCATTAGTTGTGTCAGCACACAGACAGACCATGAAATCAACGGGTCGAAAATTCACAAAAATTTCAATTGAAAAAGTAATTTTCTAATTGAAAAATTAAAAATCCAAAGTATGTTGATTTTCTCCACATAAGTTACTAGAAATTAATGATTCAACATCAGTTGATTTATTTGATAGAATCCAATGTAATTTTACAGATGCAGTGTCAGGAGGTGTTGTACTTTTATGTCCAATAATTCCTAACTCTTGTTGATTTCTACCTTTAGAATATACATCTAGATTTATTGGTCCATTAATACATTGACCAACCATCAATGCTATACCTCCAGAATCAACATAATTTTTTATTGATTTAGCAAGTTCTAGATTTTCTGGTGAATTTCCTAAAGGATCTTCTATTGGTAAATGTCCTAACCCCATGCCGTGAATTATTATTCCTGCATGGCCTTTTTCATTTACAAAATCAACCACTTCTGATTCTAAATGAGCATTTGACATAATGTGAGTAAATTTCAAATCGCAGTTAAAATATGTTGGTGTTTTGCACATGTTTCTTTTTGTTGCAGGCCAATCACCTTCAATTCTAATGTTTACATTTTCTCTTTCAATGTCAATTAGTGCTAATTTTTTATTATTGATTGGTTTAAACGCATCTCTTTTACTAGTATGCATTTTTCTAACACCTACTCCCGAAAACACAGCACACGTACCGTCTTCAGTAGTGTCGTGCATAATTACTACAGTAGAATCTCCTAAGTCTCCATTTACTTTTGGACCATAAGCAGCCCAATGTACTGCAGCAATTAGATTTTCACTCGAATCACTTGAACCTCTATCGCTTGAACGTTGTGATCCAGTAAATGCAATTCTTCCTGGGGGAATTCCACCTTCACCCGCCCATCCGAAAGCAACAGCAGAGGAAGAGAAGTGCATAGAATCAGTACCATGGCATACTACAACACCAATAGCACCCGATTCAAAAGCTTCAGCGCATGCTTCCAAAATAGAATTCCAATGTTGCGGCCTCATGTCATCTGACCACATATTTCCTAGTCTAATTACAGATATAGATGCCTGAGTACTAAGTTCAGGGTTAGCTTCCAATAATTCGTCAGGATCTAATCTTGCAACAACTGCTCCAGTTGTATAATCTACTTTAGATGCAATAGTTCCTCCTGTGTGAATAATCGTTACTTTTGGTAAGTTTGTATCTTGTATTGTTTCTTTTGGTTTTGATTCAGAAATAGGGATGGTTTCTAAAATTGATTTGTTAACTATTGATTCTTCTGGAAAACTAATATTGTATCCATTTACTAATTTTAGTGTGATGTATCCATTTTTTACAGGATGTAATAGATAACCTTCGTGTTCTACCTCCCCAGACCAAGAGTTAACGGTTATGCGAACCTTGCTTTGAGATTCTTCCCCCATGACGAACCCTTGTCAAGACATCCCTTGAACATGATGCTAACCATATTGTTCAAAATAGTATATTGATTCGGGGCTATTACAGCCGGGGTGGCGTAGTTGGTAGCGCGTCGGACTCATAGGGTAGCCGAAAGGCTCGTAGAGCGCTGAAGCCCCTTCGAGATGCCTGAGACATCCGAAGGTCGCGGGTTCAAGCCCCGCTCCCGGCACTTTAGCTAATTGTACTCAGTAATGTGTTTTTTACTAATTTAAAAATTAATTTTTTTTATTAAATTAATCAAAGATTAGGCCAAGATAAGCCTTTATATAGCATATGTAAATCGAACAATTATGAATGAGTTACCTAAGATAACAAAATATGAAATTGGCATGGCTGGGGAACTTTTTGTGGCTTCAGAATGTTTCCGTAGAGGGATTTGGGTGTCAATTACAATGGGCAATCACAAAACAGTGGATTTAATGGCACAGAATCCAAAAAGTGGCGATGTTAAATGTCTAGAAGTAAAATCAAAAAGTCCAAAAGATGGAGCATGGATTTTTGATATTACAAAAAATGCAAGAAAAAATCTTCTATATGTGTTGGTGGATTATAGAGGATATTTTAGAGATCATATTGAAAGAACCGTATCAAATGTAAATAAGAATTGGAGGCCTAAGTGTTATATTATACCGAGTAAAGAAATAAGGAAATATTGGAAGCCAAGTAAATATCATAAAAGCGGAGTAGTCCCATTGTCAAAAATTCGTCATCTAAACAAATATCATGAAAAATGGTCATTAATTTTTGATAATGGAGTTAAAGATGGACCTTTACCTAAGTCTAAAAGGAAAATAAAATCCAAAAAATAGTATGTTTTTAACGGGCCGAGACCCGGGTCTCGGCACTTTGATTAATTTGTACTAATGATAAATTATGGGCCTGTATCTAAGTTAAATCTGCTAATGGGGGACAGTTAGTAAAACTTAATAGTCTACTAAAATTATGGTTTTTTGATGGGAGGAGTTGAAATAAAATGGAAAAAATAGACGAAATAGCCGAGGAAAAAATAAGACTTAATGATGAAGGATTAGCAGAATTATTAATCGAAGTAGCAAATTTTAGACATCCTAATCTAAAACTTTTACCACTAGAATTAGGTTTTATAAAACCTTATTCCGATGAAATTGATTCAACAGATTCATTTGGTGTTTTAGGGAAAATGCATAGTTTCACAGTATCAGCTAGATTAGGAAACGGAGACGTCACAAAAACTGTTGCGATATCATTGTTAATTAGCGTATCAGATTGTTAATTGAAATTGGTAAATCCTCAAGTATGTAAGAATCTTAGCAGCAATGTGCCTAAATCAATATCGTGCATACTTGTACTTCTTTTTGTAACATCTTCATTTGCAGGTTGTTTTACAACAGAAGAAGAACAAAAAGAATCTCTTCCAAGAATTCATGATTTCTCAGGAGCATCCTCTGAACATATCACTCAACTAGTAATTCGAGCCTTAGATGGACTTGGTTTAGATGAAGAATCAGGGCCGAATGAAAGAGATCGTGTATTTGTTAGTCTTTGGTACATCGCTTGGATTGATGAAACAGGATTCTATGGGAAAATAAATGGACTTTGGACCTTAAATGGTAATTCCGATAATCTTGATTTTACAATGTTAGAAAATGAAAGACCTGTAAATTTATTCATTGTTGGAGAAAATGGCGATGGTAAATGGCCAGCAGGATATAAGGGTGCAGAACATATAGAATTTCCAAATAACGTCTATGAAGAAGATGACATTGATTGTGGTGATGAGTATGGATTTTGTTCACAATATGGTTTAGCAGAAGCTCCACTATATTCTAATCCTAATATTCCTACTTGGAGCGCTTGTAATCTTCTTATGCCATATTGGGGAGAACATTTTCAGCCAATTGAAGTGGAAGAAAATGAAAATAGTTTAAGACTTATTTATGAAGGAAAATTGACTAAACAAGGGGACTTTGGAGGGAGTTCTAACGGAATAGGATGTAATCAAGATTATCTTTTCAATGATGGAGTTAGGCGTTCAGTATATCTCAGAGTAGGTTATGAACTTAATTCAAATTATATTGATCGGATTTTACAGGTAAGAAACCCTGAGGGAAATCCACAATTTGATGGTCCACATGGTTTCATTGGTGGTTTTGTAATTACGGAATGGCCTAATGCACATCCTCTAAAAGAATTCAATCAAATCATGATTAATGAGAGAGGGTTAAATCTTACTTGGAATGATGAAATAGTCAATTTAGAAAAAGGTAAATGGAATTTATTACCCGCTGAGATTCCTACTCATGATGTTGTACTAAGTTGGGCAGGTCAGCCAGTTACATTAAGCACATTTGTAGATGAATTCAATAGTACGACAATTACTCTAACTAACACTCATTTAGATGATGAAGATAGTGGTTTCTGTCTGTGTATAGTCCATGGTGGAATAGAGATTGGCGGTGGATTAATTCACTATCCAGTAGAAAGTGGTGAATTAAGTGAAGAAGCAACACGCAGATTGACAATTAATCCTAATAATTAATTGTCTCAAGGAACATTATAATGTTTTGATTATTAGATAAATTTTAATGCCAAATCATAAAAATTTCAATTTATAGCGGTCGCATTGTAAATTATTACAGGAGTCAAGGGACGATCTCTAGAATCTGTATCAACCTCAGATATTGTTGTAATCTGTTCACATCCCTCTGTAATTTCACCAAAAACCGTATGTACACCATCTAAATGGCTAGGTGTACTGTCTTCGGGGATAATGAAATATTGGGATCCTCCAGTATTAGGAGCGCTTGTTTTAGCCATGGAAATTGTGCAAGGTAGGTGCTTTAATCCATTATCTGCTTCATCAGGTACTGTCCATGCATTTTGACCATTTCCAGAACAGTTAGAGTCTCCAGAAGCTTGTCCATTACAATATCCATACCAATTTGATGCATATCCTCCAGTACCATCAAAATTTTCAAAGTCTCCCCCTTGTATCATAAAACCATCAATAATTCGATGGTATTGTGTTAAATTATAATTTCCTTCAGAGACATGAGTTTTAAAATTTTCAGAATGTAGTGGTGCAGCAGAAAAATTAAGTGAAATACAAATAGAATGAATTGAAAATGCATCATCCAAAGAAGTTCCTTGAATGATATTCATTATGACTGTAGAATTATTATTTGTGGGGCAATCAACTAATTTATTCCCCATAGTTTCTGGATTGTAACTTTCAGAATTTATTTCTTCGGCAGTACATCCAGATAATAGAATTAATAATGCGATTAATATCACTTTTATTTGCATGTAGAATCCTATTGTCTTTTTTTTTATCAAGTTTTACCATTATATGGTTATTTTTTGATTATAAAATAAGTAACAATAATACACCAAGTTTATTTATTACACCATATTAGTATTGATTATGATAAGTTACTTGCTTGCGATGTTTGTAGTGTCTGTTGGAGTTTTGTCCTATGGGTATATGGTGAATGACAGTGATGAATCTAAAGATTGGTTTCCAATTTTAGAAGAATCTGATTTTATGAATTTAAATCCATTTAGAGATTGGAAATAGTATAATTTCTCCGTTAGGTTCAATGGCTGAATATATCTCGGGGTGTTATGGACTTCAGAACTGCTATGGCTGCAGCGCGTGCAGAGGCTGAGTCTAAACAAAGGAAAAAACGTAGAGATAAGCAAGAGAAATCCGAAAAGAAGCGATCTAGATCTGGAGAGGATATGGGTTTAGAATCATTTGATCCTGTAAATTATGTTGCTAAAGAAAAAGCGGACACAGCATCGATGTGGCTTGTTTTAGGATTCTCAATTTCAGTATCATTATTGATGAGGTTTGGCATAATGCCTTCCATGAGTCATGGAGATTCAATATTATGGTTATTGCCTGTTTTAAGTGTCTTCATGTTACCTTCAATTCATAGGTTAGTTATGCCAGAATCATTCGTAGAGCATTATACTAAAGGTACATGGTTTAAGGCTAGCTTCTTACATATATTTTCGTGGTTGGCAGTTACCCTTTTGCTTGTCAACCCCCCTTTTGGAGATATTGGTTCTCCAGAAGTTGCAGAACAATGGACTGTAATTGTAGTTGATGAATATGGTAATTATACATATCCTGAAGACGGACCTACAATGTTAATGGAAGATGGTAATATTAAGAAATTAGAACTTAATTTAAATTCATCATCTTCAGAAAAAGTATGGTTGCTTTTTGCTGTCAGAGATAATTTAGATGCGAAGAATATTGAATTAAATTTTACATTAAATGGAGTTGAATTAAATGCCACGAAAGAAGCTTTCAATGTTTTTAGTGAAGCAGGAATTAATGGTACTTGGGAAGAGAGATTAATTGATGTTGATAGAATTGAAGATGTTGGTTATGCTGTCGAATTAGAAAATATTACTGAAGGCTTTTGGGATGTTAGGCTTACATTATCTGAGCAAGGAGATCCGTGGATAAATGTGTCCGAAGAATATGTCTGGACAATCAGAGTATTTACATCTTAAATATTTTTTAGTACTGTAGAGATGTGTGCAGTTAGGGAATCTAATTGTAATTGTTCTCCTCCACCTTCAACAAGCCTGAAATCAATTTCTGCCATTAATCTGGTCAGTTCAAGCTTTGCAGGTTCAGTTAGAAAATCAACATCGTATAGAGTTCTATGTAATTGATTTATGAAATCAGTTCCTGCAAGTCCAAAATTATTCAGAATTTCTTTTAATCTTCTTCTTGCAGCGTGAAAACCATCTTCTCTACAAGCTAAAAGGTATTGATGCAATACTTCTGGAGGAGCAGTTGCTGTTGTTTCGTAAACTAATTCTCTTGTTACTTTTTTATTGACCGCAGCAGCAACTTGTAAAGCAGTAATTGCTTTACGCAAATCTCCTAAACTAACTCTAACTATCGCTTCACATGCATCTTGATCGAGCTCTACTTCTTCACTTTCTGCTACAAATTTTATTTGTGTTTCAACTTGATCATTAGCTAGTGGCCTAAAACGAAAAACAGCACAACGTGATTGTATTGGTTCTATTATTTTTGAAGAATAATTGCAAGATAAAATGAATCTGCATGTTGCAGCATGTTGTTCCATAATTCTTCTTAATGCTCCTTGTGCATCATTAGTTAATGCGTCTGCTTCATCTAGAAATATAATTTTGAATGGTGCATTTCCATAGGGTGATGTTCTCGCAAAGTTTTTTACTTTTGTACGAATGCTTTCTAATTTTCTTTCATCACTAGCATTCATTTCTAGAAGGTTATTTCTAAATTCATCTCCATAAATATCTCTTGTAAGTGCCATTGCAGCTGTTGTTTTTCCAGTGCCTGGTGGACCTGCCAACATAAGATGTGGAAATGTACCATTATCTGCATATGCACGAAGCCTACTTACGATTGAAGGTTGCCCTTTAATTTCATTTACACTTCGCGGTCGATGCTTCTCCACCCATAGTTCGTCCATCGCACTCATGTAGACTTCCAATCAATAACCCATGAACATTGTCATTAAATTTGTTAATTTTTGCGAGCCTTTGATGAATTAAACCCCCTCGCACCTTTGGTGGCAGAAGTGCGGCTTAGAGTAATCTTGTCAATTTTTTTGATTATTATAATCACATTTTTCACTTATGAATTAGGTGAAGAAGCCATTCAACTTGAGAAAAAATATGCTTTCTATAGTGGTTCTTCTGAGTGTGTTGATGCTCCAAATGTTGTTTCAATAGAATTTCAACAATCAACTGTTATTTTGCCATCTCATGAAACATTATTGATTCAAGCTACGTTAAAAGATTCTAGTGGCGCAGTTGTGGGGATAGATCCTGATTGGAGTAGTGATTATGGTTCTATTACTCCAATCATTGGTTTACAGCAAGCCAGATTTACACCTGGAATTCTAAGCCAAACAACAATATGGGCTTGTGCAGGAAGTGTTAACCAATCAATTACAGTTAATGTAATACAAGGAAATGTTGAAAACTTGATAATTCAGGCATCGAAAGAAAACTTTTCTGCAGATGAATCAACAATAATAACATTACAAGGAGAAGATATTCGTGGGAACATATTTTCATTATACCCACAAAAACAAAATTGGACTTATCCAGAAGGCAGTACTTTATCAATATCTAATGAAATAACATGGAGCCCTAAACATATGGGCTGGCATAATATTTCAGTACAAGAGTCTGGAATTGAGGCATATTTGTCCTTTAATATCTCACATGGAGCACCAATTAGATTATCCATAATTGGAGATGAAATGTTAATTACTTCTGATGAATCGATTGAGTTACAATCAGTATTAGTTGATGCTGATGGAAATCAATGGCCTGTAATTAGTAATTGGAGTACAGGAAATAGTGAAGCATCAGAATGGCTCACAGATTTAGGAGATAGAGCAATATTTGATGGATGGACGGTAGGTTCATGGAAGATATTTTCTGAATATACATATCAGAACACTGGTCAATTTTTTGCATCTCAATATGACATTTTAGTATCTCCTGGAGAATTGAATCAAATATTATTAGATGGGCACGGAATGACTTTTACTGTTGATGACGTACTTGATTTAAACCCTAGAGCAATTGATTCAGCAGGGAATCTGATTCAAAATATTCAAATGACTTGGACAATAAATGGACAAGTTAGCACAGGAACATTAGAAGAAAACGAATATGTATTTTCAACTGAAACAATTGGATTATATGAAATACAAGTAATTTCAGAAGGAGGCAGTGCTTCAATTACATTTGATTTTATTCATGGTGAAGCAATCAGACTTGTTCTTACTGAAACAGGTTCAAATCAATTGACAGTAAAAAGTGGAGAAATGATTGAATTACTTACGGAGGGTGAAGATCAGTATGGCAATCGTTTTGCATTAAATGTGAATTGGAGTTTGACTAATGGAACGGGAGATATGAATCCAAGTAGTAGGGGAATAGGATATTACGATTTTAAACCAGGTGATGCAAGTGGTTTTGTTATGATGGAATATTCAGGGTTAGGGTTATCTGAACAGATAGTAATTGAAATTAAACCAGGTGATGTCAAGAAACTTAGAATTGAATATGAAGGTGAATTAAAGCAAGGAAATACAGTAAGGTTATTGATTTCAGCAGTTGATGATTCAGGAAATATCGTATCTTTTTGTGATGCTAATTCAGCTATAGTGACTTCAGAAATAGGTTCTGTGATTAGGGAAAATAATCAATTATATTTGAAATTTAAAGGATCGGGTTCAACAACAATTGATGTAGGTTGTTATGGCTTTAAAGAAACATTTTATTTACAAGTTGAAGATACAATCTTATGGGGTATATTTGAAGATACACAAAAAGTTATCATATATTCATCATTATTATTGATGTTAATTATTACAATATTATTAGTAATTATGATTCAGCGTTCTAGAAGAGAATATGAGGAGTATGAAGAAAACCCTCAGTTGCCATTAATTCCAAGAATTAATCCCTCTTTTAACATGCCTAATCCTGTAATTCCTCAACTTCCAGTTGCGCCATTGCCGTTACCTCCATTACCGCTCCCTAGGATTGCTCAACCTCCTCTTCCTCAAGCTGTAGTTCCTCAACAAACAGAAATACCTAAAGTTGAAAGTAATGAAGAAAAATTAGGTAATGCAATGAATTTGCTTGGAGGAACAAAATTGACAGTAGAATCTCAAAAAGTGGATGAAATAGATGCCAATGTTATAGAAGATGATGATTTAAGTTGGGACTAATTATAACTTTCATTTTCATTAGGGAAATCAAGAGATTTAACATCTACAACATATTTAGAAATAGCTCCCATAATTTCATCATGTAGGTTCAAATATCGCCTTAAAAATCTAGGATTAAATTCGTGTGTAATTCCAAGAAGATCATGTAATACTAGAACTTGGCCATCTACATTTGGACCCGCCCCTATTCCGATAGTAGGTATAGAAATTTCATTAGTGACTTTTTCCGCTAATTGTGAGGGTATTTTTTCTAAAACAACTGAAAAGCAACCAGCTGATTCTAATAATTTTGCATCAGCAATTAATTTTTCAGCTTCCGCTTCTTCTTTTGCTCTAACAGTATAAGTTCCAAATTTGTATATTGATTGAGGAGTTAATCCAAGGTGCCCCATCACAGGAATCCCTGCAGAGATAATTCTTTCAACAGAATCAATTATTTCAGCACCACCTTCTAATTTCACAGCGTGTGCACCAGTTTCTTTCATAATTCTAATTGCTGAATTTAATGCTTCTCTTGAATTGCCTTGATATGATCCAAATGGTAAATCTACTACAATTAATGCTCTGGATGTTCCTCTAACTACAGATGCGCCATGATATATCATTTGATCTAATGTTATTGGAAGAGTTGTTTCATGACCTGCAATCACATTTGACGCAGAATCTCCGACAAGGATTACTTCAATTCCAGCAGAATCAACAATTCTTGCCAATGAAAAATCATATGCTGTGAGCATAGAGATTTTTTCTCCGTTTTGTTTCATTTGTTGTAATGTGTTAGTTGTGATTTTTCGCACATCTGATTTAATTGACATGGGCCGCTCCAAGTATGGCGAATATCTTCTTTGGTTTGAATGCCTCGCTTCAGATTTTTGAAATAAAATCTCTATTTTTAGGGATTCTTATTCTTCTTCTTGCTTAAATTCTTGTATTGATATTAAGAATTCATCTACATCTAAAACTCCATCGCCATTGAGATCTGCAGAATGGAAATATCTTCTTAAAACTGGGCTATCTATATTTTTATCCAATTGTAATGATTTCATTGCCGAAATGAATTCTTGAAGATTTAAGTGGCCTTTATTATTTGAATCAGCTGCGTGAAAAGCAGCATAAAGTCTTCTTTTTTCTGCTTCATCAGGGTTTGTGAACATTAATCTAAAAGTATCCCAAGGTGTTATTTCATATTGTACATTCTTCTTTCCATAAGACTGGTAGATAATTAATCCAATAATTATGGTTGCTATAGCACCAATTAATGCTTTAGATCCCATTAAATATATTAGCCAAATACTTACTATAATTCCTAGAATTTGAATTACAGGGAAAAATGGAGACTTCCATTTTGGATTATACCAGGAATGGGATTTTGAAGAAGTTCTTAATACAATTACACAACAATTAATCATAATAAAAATCATTATTTTAAATCCAGATGCTAGTTTAGCAATGTCTTTTACGGGAAGAAATGAAATACAAAAGCCCATTGCTATACCAGTAAAAATTATTGATAAATGAGGGGTATTATATTTTGGATGCACATTTTCAATAGATTGAGGGAGTAAATTATCTCTAGCCATTGCAAATGGGAATCTTGATGTGGCCATTACTCCAGCTAAAGCCATTCCTGTAAGCATTGTGATTGCTAAAAATGCTGAAATTTGTGCAAAAGTTTGGCCTGCAACTGAATCTACAAATACGTAAACAGGATCTTCTCTTGCAGTATTTTCTACACTAATATATTCTGATGGATCCACTGCAGAAACCATGATAATTGAAAAAATAACATAAATTATAATACTAATTGCTAAAGAAAGCAACAGCCCTATGGGAATATTTTTTTCAGGCTCTTTGATTTCTCCTCCAATTGCGGCAATTTTTGTTACTCCAGCATAAGCAACAAAAACAAATGCTGAAGTTTCAGCAACAGAAACAATTCCAGAACCAAATGCATTTTTAGAAAAAGCATTATCCCAATTCATTGGTACAGTAAGTAGCGCTTTAATGCATATTATTGCTAAGAAAGTTACAGAAACTAAAACTATTGGTGTTTGAACCTTTTTAATTTGTTTTACTCCTAAGATATTTATTATTACAATTAATACCAATAAAACTAATGCAGCAATTTCAATATTAATTTTCATTCCAAACATTTCTTCTAAGACCCACAAGTATGCTTTAAATCCAAGTAATGCAAATGCCGATTTAAACATAGTTGTTGCCCATAGGCCTACACCTAGAACAGTACCGATTTGAGGGCCAAATGATTTTTCAATGTACACGTAAGCTCCACCAGAAGAAGGCATTGCGGTTGCTAATTCAGATTTTGAAATTGTAGCTGGTAGTATTACAATTCCAGCTAGTAAGAATGCTAACCAAATACCTCCAACTGCTGTTGAACCCCCCCCTCCCATTTCTACCATAGCCAAAGCTGGAATTACAAATAACCCCGTTCCAAGCATAGATGCTAATGAGATAATAACTACAGAAAATAAACCTAATTTTCTTTCAAGAGTTTCCACCACTCGTTCTAAGGGGTTAACAATTAATCCAACTAAATCTTTTGGAGTAAATCCCTTCATGTAGTGTCCATTGAAATTTGATTATTATATTTTTATTCTATTAGTTTTTTATTTTGGCAATTACTTTCATTTCTACAGCAATTGGAGTAGGTAATGCATTAATCTCTAATGTAGTTCTTGTAGGTCTAATTTCACCAAAATAATCTGCATAAATTGAATTATAATCCGCAAAATCTCTATCCATATTAATTAAGAATGATGTGACGTCAACAACGTCTTCTAAACTTGATCCTGAATCTTCAAGAATTGTTTTAATATTTTCAATACAAGCAATTGTTTGAGCTTTCATATTGTAGTCTAAATTCTTCCCTGTTACGTCTTTTACTGGTCCACCAGGAATTGCATTTGATTTTGGTTGTCTTGGGCCAACTCCTGAAAGATACAATAAATCTCCTACTTTTCTTGCATGCGGATAAGCACCAACGGGTTTTGGTGCACGAGAACTAGAAAAACTTTCTTTTTCTAAATTTTCTTCATTTTCATTCGAAGATTCTTCTGATAGTTCAGAATCATTATTTTCTTCCTCATTTTCTTCTGAAATTATAGTGTCTAGTACATTTCGATCACCATGGTATGTTTCAACATCATCTTCATCATACTCTTTATCTCCAACTTCATCTAATTTCGGAATTAATGATACAACTGCACAACCTGCTCCATGCACAGATTCGTATGCATGTACTTTGCCTGCAAAGTTGTTATGTTGCCCCATTACTCCTGCTAGCCACCACATTGGTTTGAACGCGACAACTTTCTGAACTCTTATCTGTTGATGAATTTCTCTAGATAATTGACTTACATCTTCCAATCTACCGTCATCTAAAAATTCTAGAATTTTACGATTCCATTCATCATCTTTTTGTGAATGTATTTTTTCTTCATGAGGTTTAATTTTATCTGTAAACATTCTGTTTGACAATGAACTAACTACGACAACGGCAACTTTTTTTCCTGACTTTTTAATGGCGTCATTAGCTGATTTCCCTAATACAATAGTTTCGGCTCTATTTGAGTACATGTTACTTGAACAAATACCAGCAGATAATTTATTGTCAGGGTTTAGTAGTGAAAGTGCTACGACAGTTCCAGTATCTATTGGAAACCCATGGTATGAAACAACTCTTGATTCCAATCCTCTTGCTTTCGCTGAATTAGCCAAATTATCTGCAAATTTAGTATCTATAAGAAATTTGTAAGGCATAGATCCAAGGTAATGAAAATCATGATCTACATGAACCCATTCAGGTTCTTTTAATCCTTGGAATTGATGTCCAATAATGCTTGTCCATAGTGTGGAATAAACGAGAATTAATTCCGCTTCACTTTCTTCAATAATCATTCGTGCTTGTTCATATGCTTCTCTTAGTCTAGCCCATCCAGGACTCTTTTCGGGACATAACAATGGATGTGGATGTGCGGGCACAAATAACCCTAGTACAACTTCTCCATTCATTTTGAACTCACACCTTGAATTGTTCTTTTTTCATCATTAGTATCCCATGTAGCAATAGCATTTCCAGTGCCAATTATTGTACCATATTCATGAATTGTTGCAGGATATGTTGGGTAATTAAGAGAACTTAGCATCCATGTGAGTGCACCACCATCGGTTTCAGCTACTGTTTGTTCAGTAAATTCGGGCATCATCTCTATTAATTCCTTAGTTTTTCCATTTTTCATCATGTTAATCATTTTCATATCCCATAAATATTGGGAATGATTTGTAATATGCTCTTTTGACATATCTTCAGGAACTTCTGACTCATTTACGAAATGACGATGTGAAAGAGAGTTGCTAGAAATCACAACCGCCTTTTTTCCACTTTTCCAAATTGCTTTTCTTGTTGCTTCACCTAATTTAATCATCATTTCTTGCATTACCTCTACAGAATAATAATGTACAGATCTATTTGATGAGATAGATACAATGGGTTTATCCCACTTTGGATTTGTAAGGTGGCAAGAAGTAATAGTTCCATAATCTACCCTAAAATCTGGATTTTCCATCATTCTTACCGAAAGTCCATCAGATTCTGCTTCGTCATGAATCATTTTTGCTAATTCAACATCAATATTAATGTCGTAATGATAACGAAATAAATTCGGGAAAATTGGATCGACACTTAGAGATTTAAAATTATCCAATCCAAGAAAGTGAGTTCCAACGTATGTTTGCCAATGTGGTGAAAGAATTACGATAACATCATAATCAATACTTTCAAGTTGTTTTCTTAATCTTTCATAACCCCATCTTAGCGTTTCCCAACCACATTCTGCTTTTGGCTCGTTTTGAGGGGGATTTTCTGCATAAACAAGATGTGGAGGATGTGGTGCTAAAAGCCCAGCAACAATTCTGCCTCCGCCCATGTATGTTCGAATCATAACAAGCACATGAACCCATTGAAAGAATTCATAAGATGATTGTTGATGTCCAAACGTGACCGAATATTCTCACGTTGAAGATGAGTTTGTTGTCGTCAATAATAAGAATTTGATTAAGGGGGATTTGAAGTCTTCAATTTTGCCCTTATTAATTGGGATTCCAGCAGGAATATTTTCTTCATTCATAAAAAATAATTACATAAATAGTGGATATTTGAGTTCTGAATATTATATTGGTGCTGCTTTTGAATTTCAATTACTTGTATTCTTCTCATTATTATTTGGAATTCCTTTATTTTTTTTAGAATCTAAAAGATTTCAAGCCTCTTTTAAAGAAATGTTGATTGGAAGTTTTATTTGTAGTTTTATTTGTTTTTTAATTGCTTATGGATATGGTTATTTTCCATTATTACTTATGTTTTATCTTCAATGGCTTTGGATGTGTTATTTTTGGCAAAAAAAATATATTCCAGCATTTCGTTATGCAATTTGGTTATCATTAGGTTTACTATGTGGCGCTATGGCTGGTTCAATAATTTTTCATTTAAATATGTTTATTCTTGATTATTTTGAATATTATTATTAATTTAATATTAATCATTCATTGTACAAATATTTTGTAATTCACTAAAAAAGTTTAGAGAATATAATCCTCCTTCTCTACCTAATCCTGAATTTTTAACTCCTCCAAAAGGAACTCTTAAATCTCTGTGTAACCAACAATTAATCCATACCATTCCCGTATCTAATTTTTCGGCAATATCTCCCCCAAGGGTTGCATCTTGAGTCCATATGCTTGCTGCAAGGCCATAATTAGTAGAATTTGCAATTTGTATTGCTTCTTCGATTTCATTAAATTTGTGAATTGTTACAACAGGCCCGAATATTTCTTCAGTGGCAGTTCTTGATTTGTAATCTAAACCAACAATTATTGTCGGCTCATAAAATGCACCTTCTGCAAAATTATTATTAAAATTAGGACGTTGCCCTCCATAAAGGATTTCTCCACCTTCTTCAATTGCTAATTTTACGTAATTATCTACTTTTTCAAGATGTTCGTTTGAGATTAATGATCCTAATTGTGTATTTTCATCTAGTGGATCGCCAATTTTCATTGATGAGACCGATTGTTTAAACAGTTCTAAAAATGAAGAATATATTGATTCATGAACAAGAATTCTTGAACCGCACAAGCAAACTTGACCTTGATTAAGAAAAGAAGATCTTACTATGTTGTCTATGTGCGAATTTAAATCCGCATCTTTTAGAATTATAGTTGCATTTTTCCCTCCTAATTCAAGACTGATTTTTTTAAACATCGGGGCAGCAGTTTTAGCTACAATTTTTCCTGTTTTTGTTCCACCTGTAAATGAAATTAAATTTATTTCAGGATGAGATACAAGTGCTTGTCCACATTCATTTCCATATCCATGAATTAAATTAAAAACTCCCTTTGGTAAACCTAATTTATGGATTACCTCAGCTAATAAATTTGCAGTTATTGGAGTTAATTCTGATGGCTTGGCAATAATACAATTTCCCATAACTAATGCTGGTGCTACTTTCCAAGATAGAAGGTATAGTGGGAGATTCCAAGGAGTAATTAATCCAGCAATACCTACAGGCTTATTGACAATATTATTTATTGCGTCTTTCATTTCAAATTTTTTATTCTCCATATTCCTTGCTAAATCTGCAAAGAATCTAAAGTTGTTAACAGATCTTGTTGCATCTACATTTCTTGAAAGTGAAATCGGCTTCCCCGTATCTATTGATTCTAATTTTGAAATCTCTTCAAATCTTTTTTCTAATTCGTCTGCAATTTTATCTAACCATTCTGCACGTTCTGTAATAGATAATTTAGACCATGATGATTTTGAAAGATTACATGCATCTACAGCATTTTGAATATCTTGTGAAGAAGACCTTGGAATAGTTGCAATTTTTTCATTGGTAGCAGGATTAAAATTATCGATACATTCATCATTTTTTGAACTTACAAATTCCCCATTGATGTAATTTTGAATGCTATTCATTCTTCTTCACCTATTGCTCCTAAGTCTTCAAAAATACCGTTTTTGATGTGTTTTTTCCAATCATATAGCCACCTGTCTGTATTAGGATCCCATTCGTCCCAAGTTGGAATTTCTTCTAGAATTTTTAATTTTGAAGGAGGTACAATTCCTGGTACAATGAATGCTTTTTGTTTATCTAATGGGTATGGATTACGAAGATTAAAACCGAGAACGCCAAGAATTGCTCTAGCTACATACCATGTTGCTTGAGGATTCCATCCATGTGCAATTTTAATTACCACTCCTAAACCTTCAGGAAAATCATCATGAATAATTGAAAGACCTAGTAATCCATCAGCACCTTCCTTTGCTAGAACTTTACCGTCACAAGATTTTATTATGGTTGAATCTAATCGATTAAAACCGCCAATTAAATCTGGATTTTTAATCATTGAATCCCAAATCCAATCTGAGTTTTTATCACGTACTAAATAAGAAAAAAGTATTGCCAATTCATTTACAGTATTGGAAACAGTCGGCAATCCACAACCATCTTTACCTACTTTTAATGGCTCCCAATCTTCACCTAATATCTTTTTTAGATTTAACAAATAATGTTGAAAAACTTCGTGACCAGGTAGTGTATATCCAGCGCGATTCCAACCTTTTAATTTACATCCTTTGAGAATTGCTGCATGTTCTCCTGAACATGTATGATACCATCTTCTTGGCCTTCTTACCTGACGTCCAAATTGAACCAAGGGTGTGTCTAATGGAGTTTGCATTAATCCCCATTCTGCTTCTTTAAGAAGTGATTGAGCAGATGCAACATGTTCAGTATCTCCATTATGGCTAGATACAGAAATTGCTTTTTGTTCCCATGTGGTTTCAGACTCAAGAATTTTAGCAAATGTTTTCATCATTATAGGCTTCATCATTGAACGTCCGTAACAAAGAACATTACCCCCAAAAGAATGTATTATTTCATTCCCGTGTGCCCATGCAACAGCACCATGAATAGTAGTTTCAGAAACACCATTTCTCCGATAATCAACAAGAGGTTGCCAATTAACATCTCTTCCTGTAGCAATGCCTTTTTCTGATTTTCCAAGTGGGGACTCAGGATATACTTCACTGCCTGGTTTCCCAGGAGATACTGCAGTTTTTTGCTCATGTTTTATACTCATATGATCAACTTTATTTTGTAAAATGAGGCGCTACTAATTTCATGAAAGAAGTCATATTTCTACAAACTCTTTCGGAATTATGGTTGAAGAAATCAAACCAAGTCATTAACCTATCATCTGGATGAAATCTTTCTTTTATTTGTTTAATGATTTCTTCAGAATCACCAATTAATGCATTATTTGCTGCCTTTGAAATCTTTTCAGGATCAATAGTTCCTTCAAGGGCATTCCAATAACTTCCTAAGGCTTCCTCAGCTTCTTTTTTTGCTTCTATATTTTTCTCTTCTTTAGACAAACCTTCTTCTTCATTAATAAAAACAAATACAGTTCTAGGCATATTTCTTCTTTCCCAAGTCCCTCCATCTTCATGATAATCTTCTTTCATTCTTTTGTGAGTTGAATCAATAATCTCAGGAGAGGTAATTGAGAGATTGAATACATTAACTGGATAAATTGTATTGCAAAATTTCTGTGCATTTGGATCATGAGTACCAGCTATTAGATTTAAAAGCCCTCGATCCCACTTTTGAGGAATTGTTTTTATTTTCTCAAATTCCCATCTATTGGGTATGTTAATATGGGTACTTTTTTCTGAATTTTGTTCAGATTCCATTTTTGAATTTTGTACACTCTCCCATGATTCATCATCTCTAAAAAGATCCCTTGTTAACACTGTTTTACGAATATCTTCACTAGAAATCACATCTCCGCGAATTAACCTTAAGAAAATATCACATGCTTCTAGGAATATTTGACTACGTAATACAGGCCATGCTGCATCTTCAACATTGTTTCTTGGAACTATTCCATATGGTCTGGCCATAAATTCAAAACGTCCTGATGAAAAACCAATGTTTAATTTTCTATTTTCGTTTTTATTTAGTCCGTGTAAGGCAAGAAATGCACCAATTCTTTCAGCCATTCCAATTGGTCCACCGTTACAAAAAATACTCATTACAGCACTACCAACTTCGATATTTTTTGTTCTAGCAAACATTTGATGTGCTAATTGAAAGAAATCTGTGCATAAACCTACTTCTCCTTGCCAGTGAGGTATAACTGGTTTTTTGTTTAATTTTTGAGTTTCAGTTGAAAGATGAGATTGAGCAACCCATGCGACACCAAATCCAAGATTATCAGCAACTTCTAGTTGCGTAAAGAAATTTGAGTACATTGTGTCTTCAGAGGGAATAATTCCATTTGCATCAGGAGTTTGACTAATAGAAAAAAAGATATCAAACTCCATTTAAATCACTCATATAGATCTCATTCTTCCGCCATCAACAGCCATACTAACTCCTCTAATTCCTCCACTGGAGGGTAAACACAAGAATGTAATTGCCAATGCGGTTTCTTGAGGATTAATTAGTCTCTTAATAGGAACTTGTTCAAGCCATTTTTGTTGAATTTCTGAAATATTTCTGCCCGTTTTATCACTAATTGATTTAGCTAGGGAATTTAATCTGTCCGTGTCTGTAAAACCAGGTAGTATATTGTTGATTGTAATGCATGGAGGTAATTCTCTTGATAGTGATTTTGACCAAGAAGCCATTGCACCTCTCAATGTATTTGATAATCCAATATTCTCTATAGGTTCTCTGACTGATGTAGAGATTACATTCACAATTCTACCCATCCCTGATTTTTCCATTCCTGGAATTAGCATTTTTGTAATTGTATGCGATGCATGAAGATGTCTTTTGAATGCAGGAATAAATTCTTCAATTTCAGTTTCAAGTAAAGGTCCTCCTGGAGGTCCAGATGCATTATTAATTAGAATGTGTATTGGTCCATCTAAAAGTAATTCGGATACACACTTTTCTACATTTGCAGTATCTTCTAAATCAAGCGAGAGTGCTTTTGCAGAACTAGCCCCTAAATTATTTAATTCGCTACATAATTGCTCTAAGGCCTCTTTACTTCTAGAACAAATTATTAGATCCGCTCCTGCTTTAGCCATAGCTTGTGCTGCTGCTTTTCCAATGCCTTTTGATGCACCGCATATTAGTGCTCTATATCCTTTTAATGCTGTATTTTTGTATGGAAATTCATCATCTATCATTTTAACTCCTCATTTGTATTTTTAATCAACATAGTGTTTATAGGTTTCATTTTCTAACTTTTGGTTTACTTTATCAAGAATGTCTTGTGGTGCATTTCTAAATGTTGGCCAATCACTTTCACCTTGAGAGTGTCTCAATTCATCCCATCGACCTTCATCATAAGCAATTAATGCTTCTTTCATTAATATACCTGCTAATACCAAGGTTTCATAACAAAGATCTTCGTAAGTCATACCTCTTTTTACTGGGACTTCTCTACGAAGTAATAAATCTCCAGTATCAATTCCGTTATCACAGAAATGAGTTGATGAACCAATAGGTATGTCGTGATAAACAGACCATGCAGGAGAAGCAGAGCCTCTGCAATCTGGTAATAATCCTGGATGAGAATTAATCACTCCATGTAATGGGTAATCTAGAATTTCTCCACGGATAATTCTTGTTCCTCCAAATACAATTAAATCTAATTCTAAATTTTTAAGATATGGCATAACTTCTTCAG
>CATFLP010000049.1 GCA_949514915.1 Methanobacteriota archaeon
ATCTGAGGCTCCAATCTTGAGCCATTCTCACCATAGTATCATAAATAGCAGAATCGCCATGTGGGTGATATTTACCCATTACCTCACCTACGGACCTTGCAGACTTGCTAAATTTCTTATCTGAGGTATGTCCTCCTTCATACATTCCATACAATACTCTTCTATGTACTGGTTTTAGTCCGTCTCTTGCATCAGGTAATGCTCTTCCGATAATTACAGACATTGCATAATTGATGTATGAGGTTTTCATCTCTTTATTTAGAGGATGGTTGAGGATATTTTCATTTGATTTTGGCGTTTCATCATCAGATGTCAAGGTTAGTCACCTCCTTTGCATGTGTTTCAATAAATTTTCTTCTATCAGGGACATCTTCACCCATTAAAATTTCAAACATTCTGTCAGAATCTTCTGCATCTTGTACAGTAACTTTTAGCATAGTTCTTGTGTCTGGATTCATAGTAGTGTTCCAAAGTTGATCAGGATTCATTTCACCAAGACCTTTGTATCTTTGAACGCCAATTTTTGTATTTGGTGAATCGCCTTTGAGTTCTTCAACAATTTGATCTCTTTCTTCATCAGAATATGCATATTTACTAGTTCTTCCTTTTGATAATTGATATAGCGGAGGTTGAGCAATATATACGTGACCTTCAGTTATTGCTGGGCGCATAAATCTCCAAAGAAATGTTAACATAAGTGTGCGTATATGTGCTCCGTCAATATCTGCATCAGTCATGATAATGATTTTTGAATATCTTAGCTTACTTGTTTTAAATGTCCCTTCATCTTCAACTTCTTCTCCTGTGGGATTTCCAACACCAGCGCCAAGTGCTCTAATCATAGTTTGAATTTCATTATTTTGAAATACCTTTACTAGATTCCTTCTCTGTCTTTCAACATTCAATATTTTTCCACGAAGAGGTAAAATTGCTTGAATTCTTCTATCTCTGCCAGTTTTCGCAGAACCTCCCGCAGAATCTCCTTCTACCAAATATATCTCACATTCAGAAGGATCTCTTGATTGGCAATCAGCTAATTTACCAGGTAATCCTCCTCCTTCTAAAACCCCTTTTCTGCGAGTTAAATCTCTAGCCTTTCTAGCAGCTTCTCTTGCTTTAGATGCTAATAGTGCTTTGTCTACAACTAATTTCCCTACAGAGGGGTTTTCTTCAAAGAATTCTCCTAATTTTTCATAAACTACGGTTTCAACTATGCTTGTAACCTCACTACTTACTAGTTTATCTTTTGTTTGAGAAGAAAATGAAGGATCTGGGTGCTTAACGCTAACTATTGCTGATAAACCTTCACGAACATCATCTCCAGATAATGAATTGCCTTTTAGCAATTTTCTCCTTTTTGCATAGTTGTTTACAGACTTTGTTAATGCCCCTCTTAATCCAGACATATGAGTCCCTCCATCTTTGTTTCGAATTATATTCGTATAACAAAGGATAGTTTCACTAAATGCATCAGACCATTGTAGGGCTAAATCAATAGTAACGGGTCCTTTTTCTGTTTCTCTTTCTCCACTAATTTGAATTACTTCTTGATGCATTACTTCTCTGTTTGAATTTAGTTGCCTTACAAATTCACTTAATCCTCCTTCGTAATGGTGTGTACTTACATTTGCTTCATCTTCTCTTTCATCAGTAATTATAATTTTTAATCCTGCATTAAGAAACGAAGTTTCTTTTAATCTTGTATCTACTTGTTCAAATTCAAATTCCGTTATGTGTGTAAAAATACCTAAATCTGGTTTAAATCGAATTAATGTACCCGTATCATCACATTTTCCTATTTCTTTCAATGATTCCACAGGGACTCCAGCCTCGTATCTTTGAAAATAAACCACACCTTCTCTATGGATTGTCATTTCCATCCATTCAGATACTGCATTTACAGCGGAAACACCAACTCCATGTAATCCTCCTGAAACTTTATACGAACTATTGTCAAATTTCCCTCCTGCATGCAATTTTGTCATAATTACTTCTGCCGCAGAGATTCCATATTCCTCATGAATGCCTACGGGGATACCTCTGCCAAAATCACGTACAGAAAGAGAACCATCAGGGTGAAGATTTACTTCAATTGATGCTGTATGCCCAGCAAGATGTTCATCTACGGAATTATCTACTACTTCCCAGATACAATGATGTAAAGCAGTACCATCGTGAGGATCACCTAAGTACATACCAGGTCTTTTTCTTACTGCTTCAAGTCCTTCTAAAACTTGGATACTTTCTGCATCATATTCATCAGTCATATATTCACCATTTATTAAATTCTAATTGTAGAAAATTTCGCTACCCCATCACTCGAACCTTACGGAATCCTTCGAACATTAGTAGAGTAATAAGCGAGGTTTGTAAACTAATCGCTTTTGTGTTCTTTAAGGTAGTAGATGTGTAAGTAAAAAAAATTCGACACCATTAAAATAAACATCTGATTGGCTATGTCGTGAACCGTCCGTTAGTCTGTGTTTCCATTGAAGGATATTCTGTCAAAGAGTGCGTAAAGGCAGCAGGCCTTGCAACGTTGGCTGGAGCAGATATTCTTGAAATTCGCTTTGATTTCCTATATCTTTCCAAAGTTTATCAAAAGAATCCTGAAAACCCTGAAGAATCTAATAATTCTCGATATGAATTAATTCCTAGGGATGTATCAGACATAGATGTGCCAAATACAATTAATAGGCTTAAAGAAGCAATAGAGAAACCAGTGATATTTACATGTAGAAGCACAGCAGAGGGAGGGAAGTTCCCTGGTACTGAAGAAGAACGTTTGAAAATATTAACCAAAGCTATTGAAAGTAATGTTAGTTGGATAGATTTAGAAATAAATATAGAATCCAAAGAACGTAATAATTTAATGAAACTTGCAAGTAAGTCAAATACAAAAATAGTGTCTTCATATCATGATACTGAAAAAACACCTGAAGCAGAAAAAATCATTTCATTAATAGAGGATAATGGAGAGACAGGAGATTTAATTAAACTATGTTTCAAGACTAATGATCATCATGATGGCATAGAAATCGTAAATGCTTGTTGGTCTTTGAGGAATAGCAAACAACAGATGAGCATGATGGGGTTAGGGCCAAGTGGTGATTGGACTAGATTACATGCGCCACTTTTGAATCAAGCAATGGTTTATGCAACACTCGAATCTGATTTTCATTTAGGTAAAAAAGGATTAATTAATGTAAGAGACCTTACAGATGCATGGGATATGTTAGAATATTAATTATTCTAAATCATCTTTCATAGTTCCAAAACTTTTTGAATCAGTACCTGAAACTTTTGGAATTAATTGTGAATTTCCACTATTGATGCCAGCCTTTTGGTAGCGAACATGGAGAATAGCAGGAATTGCTGCAATTCCAAGAAATAATCCACAACAAGTTACACTAACAGTCCAATTTGGTAATGCAAGCCGTTCTTCAATCATGACTTGTATGTCTACTTGAACTTCATGTCCTGTAGGCTCAGCATCATCGTAAATATTGTCCCAACCATCAACAATTAAGTAAAATTCTTCCCATGATGGTCCGCTGTCTTGAAACATAGTATTTGTTACAAGTGGCTGATCTAATGCTACAGAAAATTCAAAATTAGAATTTTTTGTGTATTCGTGAACATCTCTAAATGGTTTCCAGTAAAAACTATTCATATATGATTGCCATTCTATTGGGACATCATTTTTCCAATTTCTCCATTCTGCATTTCTTGCATTATAATCATCTTGATAAATATTCCAATCATATTCAGTGAGTAGATAAACATCTACTTCTGAACTTCCAATTATTGAACCGTTGTTTAGATTTTGAGTAGTAATACAAAATGTATATTTTTGCCCAGTTGTCAAGTTTAATCTTAATCCACTTATTGAATCATTTTCCATTACTTGACTCGTACTAAAATCATCATCTTGAGTAAGGGTGCCAAGCGCAGACTGATCTTGATAAATCATTGGTTCATCTACAGCTCTTTTTCCACCTGAACCACCTTCTTCAACTTCATAGAAAGAGTCACCGTAATAATAATAATTTTCAATTGAAATATTAGCTGCTTCCACCCCCCAAAGAGGATCATTATTTGTGGAATTACATGATGAGGCACTAACAGGCAATAACATTTCATTTGGTAGTAAATTAGAGAATAGTAATGGTGTTAAAAAAATCAAAGATAGCAATATTGCAACTTTTCTTGTAAAGGACATGAATTCACTTCCCTTTTACAGGCCTCACATATCCAGAACTTGAATTTCTGCGCTCATCTTTTTCTAAAACACTAGGTTTAGGGGGTGGAGTATGATTATCCATTCCCATAACCCCTCCTTTAACTTCGATTTCTTCAACATCGTAAGTTTGAGCAGCATCTTCTGCTTCTTCTTCTATTTCATTTGGTTGCCTCATTGCAAAATAACCTAAGATAAGAACTGCTAGAATTGAACCAATAAATATTGCACCGTTACTTCCAAGGTTTGATTTGAAATAACTATTAGGATCTGACCAATCAAATACTTCTTCTTCCCCGTCTGTTTGTTTTAGCAAGACTTTAATTGGGAAATATTCAATAGAACAATGATTAAGCCCATCACATATTTTTAAGGTAATAACTGTATTTCCAGTTTCATTCCACATATATTCTAATGCTTGAGCAACAATATAATCATTAGAATTATCTCCATCCATAGCATCTGCAATGTTTGAATCCTCAAATCTTGAGTCGAAGTCCCAATAGTACTTTATTTCACCATTTACATCTTCATTACAATCATTTTCAGTGATTCCGTCATCATCATCATCTATTGTCGGATTAAGGTCTCTACAAGCAATTAATCCATTTGACAATTCAGAATCCTCGGCACTTGCACTAATTGCAATTGAGAAATCTTCTACAATTTGTTCAATACCGCTTGAGATTTGAATTTGATTGAATACAGGAGCTTCATCAATCCTAACCTTGAATTGAATTTGACTTGTATCTCCAGTTCCATATCCATCTCTTACTGTTAAAGTTACAGTATATACTCCTGGTGAATCATAAGAATGCCATGGGCTAGGTTCGTTACTTATTGGTCCCGCATCACCGAAATCCCATGAATATTCTACAATTCCATTCCAATCATTCTGAGACATATCTGGATTCGAAAATCCTTCAAACATAAAATCACCATCTCTTGTACCACTGGAATCAAAGAAAAGTAATGTACCCGGTGCAGCAAATATTTCTCCGTCACTTGTAAATGTAGATGTGTATGTGAAAATACTATCATTGGTTCTTGGTGTATTTTCATTAACAATTTCTCCATCTATCCATGCATCTAATATTTTTGCATTAATTATTGGAACGGGGTTTGCAATTCTAATTACCCGTTCTAGGGAAAGAGATTCAAGACCCAAAGAATCAGTTATTATTAATGTCACACTATAATCTCCTGGTTCATTAAACTGATAGCCGATATCTTCACTTGTAGATACGTTGGTAGAATAACCATCAGAAAAGATCCATTGAGCTACTAAGGAATCAGAACTATCTGGGTCGTAACTTGAACTTGATTTGAAAGTATAATTTCTTCCAGCAACAGCATCTTCAATTACAAGATTGAGTGGATTTCCTAAATTATCGAACACATTCATTATAGGAACTGGTCTTTGATTATTTACAGTTACCATGAATGTTGCTGAAGTCTGATTTCCATCATCATCTGTTACTGTAACTGTAACATTGTACATGCCTGGTACTTTCCAAGCAGGAGTTGGGTTTGAGTTAGTAGAGGTCATTGGATCTATGAATGAACTATCATATGTTACTCCACTACCGTCTAGATTAACCTCTCCCTCAAATTGCCAGATTACATCAGTAATTATACCATCATCATCTACAAATACTTCAGGTAATGTAATTGGAACAAGCGTTTCAGTAACAAAATCACCAGAGAATATTTGTCTTGGGATACGATTCATTACTAGTATTTCTAATTCAAGATATGCTATATTTGTACCATCACTTATACTTAAATTCATCATTGAAGATCTTCCATCAGATTCACCTTCTGTCCAAGCATGTAATACCTCGTACATTCCAATGCCAGATTCCATATCTCCGTCACCAAAATCCCATGTGAACTCAAGTAATTCTATTGGAACATTATCACTTGCTCTATATGCACTAAATTCTGTTGCTTGGTCTGTATCTAAGCACCAATCAGCAGGACACCAATCTGGTTTTTGACTTAATGATTGACCATTGATTCTAATTTCAATAATTGGAGTTGATTCATCAGTTATGTTCATTGACCAATTGAGAGTTTCACTCCAACCTCCACCTATATCTTGTACTCTAAGAGTTACTGGGAAGAAACCTACAGAAGTATAAGACCTTCTTGGATTTTTAAGAGTAGATGTACTTCCATCACCAAATGTCCATTCATAAGCTACTGGATCATCTATATTCGGTAATGTTTCATTATCTGTAGATAATCCCCATTTATCCTCTCCAGATGCAGAAAATTGAATTTGGTCCCAAGTTTCAGCATCAAAAGTATTTATTGAACCAATTGCATCTGGAATCATATTCTCTAAGAATAGATTTGGCAATACTTGAGTATCTATTACAGAACCAGTTAATTCAACTAATCTTGTGACTATTGTGTATGTATCTGTTAATTGTGGTGTAAACCAAGAACTAAAGGTGACAGGTTGACCGCCTCCTGCAACAACTCTTGAAGTTGTTGAATCAATCATAGTATTTGTAGAATCATAGACTTCTAACAATACATCTACTTTTTCTGAATATGCTTGGGAAGTAACATAAGTGTCTACTTGTATTGTATCAAAGCCACCATCTCCATCTCTATCAGTATAGTTTAGAACTGGTGAGGGGCTAAGTGTTGGAGGGCCAGTAATCACATTTGCTTCAATGCTTACAGAAGATGTTGGATATGAGGTAAAACCAGGAGGTAATGTTGAATAACAATCTTCGTAATTACAATCGCTTGGAATTGATTCAAACCAAGTAATTGCATATACTTCTTCAGTTCCATTTCCAAATCCTGGTACTAGACCAGTTGCTTCTCCATAATCAGGGTTTCCATCTCCATTAGCATCAGGACCACTAGTAAAGTCCAATGGTGCTGTGGTAACAATTCCATTATTGTCTACAGCGGCCAAAACTCCATCAAAAGCATCTAATTCCGCCGTCAAACGTAAATTTAATTTTCCAGCATTTCCATCCGCTACCATTTTGAAAATTGCTAATCCCCAACCTTCTATTTGCACACTAGGGCTAGACCATGGTTGAGACCAACTAGTATGGGTTTCAGAAGGTTGAACTCTACATACAGAACTACTTCCTCCACAAGTCGGCATCATATCTATGCTGTCAAATCCATGCGGCGCTTGATCCGAATCTAAAACAGCAGCCACTGAAAAATTTGCCATTGCATCAGAGAAGGTAGAACCAATTGGTGATGAAATTCCACCAGGTGGGTTTGCCAATAAATTTGTAATTCCAAAACCTCCACTTGCTTGATCAGATACAAGTTGAGCCATTGCATTTGCGCCACCTAACATGTCATGGAGATATAGCATGAAGAGCATCCCAGCTCCATAATCAGAAGTATCTTCTTTTTGATCCCACCATCGAATACTTACATCTGGACGGCTTGTCCATGCATTGATATGCCCTCTTAGGGAACTATCCATGCCAAAGCAGAAGAAAGCAGCCATATCTGCATTTCCTTCATCAATCCAAAGGTATTCACTTGGATCTGCATGGTTGTGTAATAAGTGTTGGAATTCATGAGCTAGAATTACTCTTCCAAATGAACCACCAGTATCTGATGCATCAACAAAAATAGATTCTCCACTATTTGCAATTCCTGGAGAGAAATATCCTCCTATTCCTCCGCCTCCATCAATATCATACAATACAATTTCAACTTGGCAATTTCCATCTCTATCAGGCATTGAACCAGATAAATATAAATTAGTTACGGTTGGGAAAATTGTAGTTTCCCAATCGGTAGCAAAACTGTTCAGTGTTGCAATATTAACTGAACTGCTTGTACCTACAAGGAATGCAGCATTTGCAGTGACCTTTTCAGCAACAATATCTAGTGAGCCACCTGAAATTGCAACAGTTCCTGACTCACCTTCAGTCCATTCATCACCTGGAGTACATCCCGAATGAGCTCGGCCCGATGCACTTGATTTTGTAGATGAAATACTAATCTCTGGTTCAAATGGTTCTCCAGCATCGATATATTTTGCTTTCATCCATCTAGATGCAGAATAAACAGGGTTTTCTTCAGAAAAAAGATATTGTCTGCCATCAGCATCAGGAATAAAATAGTTCAAATCGCCAATAACATATGGTTCAGTATATTGTGTATTTTCTTCCTCATTTTGTTGGTTATTATCACTATTATTTGCCGAAACGAGGGGAGAGAAACTTGCAGTTAAAAACATCAACAGCATCCCAATAATTAGTTTAGATGAGTAAGAATTCCTGCGCTTCGACATCAAGGCCACCTGATAATCTCGATTAGAGATGACCTTCTGTTATCGAGGACGTATATAAGCCGCGTTGGAACATGTATCAGACATGCAAAGATGGAGTGTTCCAAATAGTATCGGAGTCATTACTCTGTTTTTGTTGATATTATTTGCTAATAATGTGGTTGCATCCGATCAAAATTCAAACTCAGTGCAACGTTTAGATACAATCATAATTGACACAATACCTCATTCTAACACATCTTGGACTCAAGGATTATTAATCAATGATGGTTATCTATATGAGAGTACAGGAAAGTATGGTGAATCTAGTTTGCAAAAGATTAACATGAGCAATGGAGAAATTGAAAAATCATATGTTCATAATGAATCCATATTTGCAGAAGGTTTAACATTTTATGATAATAAATTAATTCAGTTAACATATCGTTCAAATATTGCTTTTGTATTTGATTTTGAAACATTTGAAATAATAAACACATGGAATTATACAGGTGAGGGATGGGGGATTTGTACAATGCCAGATTATTTTGTTATGAGTAATGGTACAAGCCAATTAACACTTAGGGATTTACAAACTTTTGAAATAATTGATGTGAAAAATGTAACAAAAAACGGGACTCCCGTATCTTATTTAAATGAGCTAGAATGTGTTGAAAACACAGTATATTCTAATGTTTGGTTAACTGATGAGATTATATTAATTGATGTAGATTCTGGAAATGTTACAAATACAGTTAACTTAGATGGATTATTAAATAAATCAAAATATGATCAAGCAGATGTTTTGAATGGAATTGCTTTTGATGAAAATAGTTCTGAATTTACAATTACAGGAAAATATTGGCCATATTTTTACAACGTATTTTTTGAAGAAAATAATACAGTAAACAATACAATAATTACTAATGAGACAATAATTGATGAATTAGACCAAAATCAATTAGATTCAAATATTCAATCAGATATTAATCAAAATTTTTTAACTTATTCATTGATTTTTTCACTATTCATTTGTATCGTAATTTGGTTAATAGACGTTAAACTCAGAGTAAAACCAGAAAAAACTCAAGTCCAAGATGGTGGTGGGAAGTAATATGGATGACGAGAGGGAACGTAAACTTGCATCACTCCGAGGAAGAGTACGTTCGCAATTGAAATCACAAGAAAATCCCATTGATGAAAAAAAGACAGGATTACTTCAAAAGGCTTCGAATAAAATTTCAGAGCAATCTTCCGAAGAGTTTATTGAAGAACCTTTGACAATTTCATTAAGTAGAATTGAACGAGAATTTCAACGTTTTGCTACAAGTAATAAAGAGAATGAAAAGTTAAGAAAAGTAGCTGCATTTTGTATTTTGGCAGGAGCAATACTGGGATTAGTTAGTGGATTAATGCAACTAACTGGAAACCCTGCAGAACTTGTTGAAAATTCACAATTTTTTGCAATTGATGAGGAAGTAGAAATTTCTGGAATAGTATTATTTGAAGATGGTTCAGAATTTGAAGGCGTAAGTATAGAGATTGTTGATTTCAGTAGTGGGAAATCTTATGGAATCGAAGTTAGTGGTGAAGATGGGTTATTTAGGTTCTCAGATATTCCACAGAGACCAATGGTTATGGAATTTTATAATGAAGGTTATGAAATTCTAAAACTTACATTCATTCCAGATCAAGCAACTTTACATTACATTACAATGATTGAAGGTGATGATGTAAAAGAAATTGGAGTTATTGCTGAAAGTGAGTTAAATAATGTTGTCACAGTCGGAACAATTGTTGGAATATTTACAATATTATTTGCATTCTTGGGTATTCATGCTTATTTTGAAATAAAAAGAGCTAAACATTACAGAAGAACAATGTATTTTGCAGGCATCTCTATGTTTAGTAGAGGTCTAATTATTTTAGGTCCAACTTTGACTTTGATTGGAATGGGATTTCTAACATTATCTAAATTTCAATTTGAAGATCAGAGTTTAGATGATGAGATAAATGAATAGTTGGTTGTAAAATGTATCTAATTACCGTTGAAGGAGGAGATGGTTCTGGAAAGGGTGAGGCTGTAAGAATATTGAGAAAGATTGCATCAAAAGAATTTGCATTTAGTGGAGTGCATCTTACACATGAACCACGCAGACATTCACGTCTTGGAATGTTGGCAATTAATGCAGTAAGAGAGGGAGATCATACTCCAATGGAAGAAGCAGGATTGTTTGCTGCAGATAGAGTAGATCATTCTAGAAGTTGGATTGAACCATTATTGAATGAGGGAGGGCTGGTAATTAGTGATAGAAACATTCATTCATCTTTAGTTTACCAAGGAGTAGTTGGAAAACTTGGTTTGGAGACAGTGGCTCAGATGAATTCTGCAGCATTAATTCCTGATTTGGTAATTTGGATAGATTGTGATCCAGAACAAGCAATGCGCAGGATAAATTCTGGCACATTACGTAGTATTTCATTAAATAAAACGGAATATTTTGAAACCACAGAAATACAGAAAAAAATTAGGAAAGGATTTAGCGATTTATTATCTGGTGAGATAAAAGTCCCTCCGCCTTTTGATGCTTGTTTAATTGTCGGTCCAATTAAAAATGAAACCTCATTAGATGAATTAGAAAAGGCTCTAAAAGATGAATTAAGAGCATTTATTCAATCAAGACCACAACCATTGAATACAGATCCCAGCATTGTGGACTTGAAATCATTAGAGAGGTTAATGAAAGGAGTAGAATCGCAAAGCACATTGCCAGGTTTAGAACAACCAGATCATGTAACTTCGGAATATTTTTTAGAAGATTTAAGCCCATCTGAATGGTTTGCAAAGGCAGAGAATAGTTGGGATTCAGAATCAGCTAAATCACAAAATGTTGCTTCAACACCAGTTAATTTTTCAGTTGCATCGATTGTGGGAACACTATCATTAATTGGCACGACAGATGTAACAAGAATGCGTAGAAGGATGGGTCCAGTTCGTTTTGTTACTGCACGACATTCACGTAGAATACTAAAATGGTTAGATGAAAATCGGTGGGTTAATCGTCAACAATTACACGTTCCATTTCACGATGGTGCTAGTTTTCGCTTACGGGCAGAATGGTATGGGTTTGGAAAAGTTCTAATGGCATTATTGCCATTAATACAACCTCTAAATACATGGAGGCGTAGAAATAAAGATTCTAATTGGGACAATGCAATGAGTGATTTAGTTAAATTTGCAGAAAAAGATCGAAATTTTTCTTTGGCAATAGATGCAGTAATTGCAAGATTAAAATTACTTGGTTCAGGAAATCCCGATAAGAAAGTGCCTGAAGATTATTCTTCACTAGTTTCTTGGTGGAATTCTTCAGAAGGTTGAACAAATCTTGCATTAGCTGGCAATAATACTTGAGATTCATCTTCAAAATGAGATGGCTTTGCACTAAGTGATGCACAAAAGAACCAAATAAATCCAATACCAAATAATGTTCCAGTAATTATTCTTCTAATTGTTCCGGATTCATACCCACTACTAATGGCTTGAACCCCACCATCAAATAGGATAGGAATTACTGCTAATGCACCAATCCCTAGAAATAAAAGATTTCTACGGTTATTTTCATAGGTGGAATTTAATATCTTATCTGGGAAGATACTTAGGAATGAATCTTTGATTGTCCATCTATTATGCCCATAACGATGCCATACTATTCCCATTAAAAATACTCCAGCGAAGATTCCCACATCACGAGTGCATACGGGCATTTGATTTTCATTAATTACCCAACTTCTTTCGTGTTTTTGATGGCAATTGAGATCTCCAAATGCATAAATTGCAGCAGCATAGAAATTTAAATCACTCCATGAAAATAATCCATGTTCTTCTTGATTATGACCAACGTGCCCATGATCATGTGTTTGTTGATTTCCCCAAGAAAATGTACTATTTTCTGTCATGTAATCTAATGAATTAGCTCTTCCTGAAAGTTTAGGTATAGCACCAGCTTCAACGGTAAATGGTGCAATGAAAAATGAGAAAAGAAGGAAACCACTTGTTGCGGCAACCCATAATCCAACTTTTTTTTCTCTACTTCTATTCTGAAGTCCGTTTTTTAACACAAATCTCCGAGTATAAATTAGAGTATAGTAGTTTGCCTTATTATTGATTAATTGCGATAGTCGTTATATGTGAAATCGTCAAGGTCTATTTGTGAGAGATAATTTAACCCAGTCTTCTGAAAGAATTCTCGAGGAGGGAGTAAGTGGATGGGTACGTAGAAAAATGAATTGGAAACAGGCGTTTCAAACAGGTTTGGTTTTAGGAATTGCAGGCTTCGTATTTACTTTTATTTTACACCTTTATTATATTGCTTTAGATCCTGATTTAATATTAAGAGGATTTAAGGTTGCTTTTGCATCATCAATTTTTCTTACAATTGCAGGAAGTTTAATCTTCAAATTAGTTGGTAAAAAAGTATGGGAAGGACATCAAGGTGTAGCCCCTCTTGATGTTTTGAGAACAGTTTTATCTCCTATAGAGCAAAAAGCAACAAATTTACTTTGGAGTCCAATAAGGACTTGGAAAATTAGCACTCATGTACGTAGTGAAGGAATTGGAACTACTGTAGATTTGCATGATTTAGATATAAAGATGGGTAAAGCAGTGGTTGAAGTTTTAATTGCAGTAAGAAATAAAATTGGTAGAATTAGATTGGTTACTGGACGTGGAAAAAATTCACCAGAAGGAGCAAAGATGAGGCCAGCAATATTGGAGATGCTTCGTCAAAGACAAGGAGAACATAATTGGAATATGCAAATAGGTCAAGGTTCTGTAACTCTAAGACCTAAAAAAAACCAATTATCTAATCGTGTAATGTTTTTCAAATTTATATTATTTTCAATACCGTTATGCATTGGAGGATATTTTGGCTTTTCAGCAATTGGTAACGGAGATGAAATTTCTCAAGTTGTAGGTTTTGTTTCTGGAGCATTTTTAGCAGCAATCTTAGCATCATATAATAATTAATTTTCTTCTTCAATTATTGCATTAAGCATATTATCTTCTAACATTATAGATGCTAGAATTGTAATGATTAATGAACTAATTAATGCAGTTAAAAATACATTTAAATTCGCAAGTCCAACCTCATTTGTTGGTTTAACAATATAATGTAGTCCCGTTGCAATTCTTTCTGGGAAAACACTGAATAATGGGCCAATAGCGCCTTCCAATGGATTAAGGAAACCATAAAGAAATACAGAAACAAGACCCCCTACTGCTCCAGAAAGTGCAGCACCAGAATTGATTTTATTTGATAATGTTAGGAAGATAGGCAATACAGTTGCTGTGGCTAATAAATCTGCAAATAAGAAAATAGCAAAAACACTTGCTGCTTTATCTGCCATATACCATGCCATAAAAATAGCCAATGGGACTAGCGCCGTGGCAAGAAATCTTGATTGTTGTAAATTTAATTTATTATCTGAAATATCTCTTGAGATAGATGCAACAATTGCATTTTGTAATGTATCTGCACTAGAACATACTAAAGCAATTCCAAAGACTATGAAAAATGAAATTATAAATGGAGAGAATCCTTGTATCAGTGCAAAAAATGCTAATGAAGGATCCTCCAAAGCACCTTTTCCAGCACTTGCAGAACCTAAAAATCCCATTATGAACATTAAAGGAAATACTAACCCCGCTGCTAGAAGTGCTCCCTTGTTTAATGCTTCATCATCTTCACTAGCATATACTCTTTGCCAATTCCCTTGGCTAAACATTTCAGCTGATGTAATCGCTATTATTAGTGCCAATCCACTAAGAAAACTAGTCATTGTAAATGATGTAATAGATCCGTGTTCCCAATCCCAAGCAAGATCTTCTGGAGTAAATGCTGCAGCATCATTGATTAATTGTTTTGTATCTCCAATAAATGTTAAAATTAATACCAAAAATAACCATAATATGAACCAGGCTTGCCATTTATCAGTTCTAATTGATGCAGGCAAACCTCCATATGCAGTGTATCCAGCAGTAACTATTGCAACTAGAACAATTGGAATTAGAGCATTCATACCAGTCATAAATTCCATTGCTCTACCAATTGCCGTAAATTCTGCAAATAAGAAAGTAAACATGTACATTATTGAAATGATGCCCACGTAGAATTGCATTCCTCTTCCAATTTTTAAACGAACATAATCTGCCAAAGTCACTCCTTTTGGTAAAGAATTACGAATATATGGCCCTAAATAGGCTAATAGAATAAATGGAATTGATGCAGAAAGTGCATAACCCATTACATCAAAAAAACCACCATAATATGCAACTTCTGAAGGCCCAAATAAGAGCCATACTCCCATTCCCGATGCAAAAAGACTTAACCCAATTTGTACCCAATTTTTTGAATTACGTGCTGAAAGATATTCATCTTTATCAATATTTTTTTTATTCAAAATAGAAGAATATCCTATGAATCCAAAAAATCCCAATGTTGAAAATAACAGCACATAAGAGAGATAAATATTCATTGATACGAGTATGATTTAATTTGGCTTATAGTTCTTAGGAGTACCTAAATCAATCCATAAATGGGTATGTCCACTCTTGAGGAATATCGATTGCTCTTTTCACTGAACGTGGCGAGATCCATCTTAGTAAATTTAGAGGCCCACCTGCTTTGTCATTGGTGCCTGATGCTCTTGCACCTCCAAATGGTTGTTGAGCTACAGCAGCACCAGTTGGCTTATCATTTATGTAGAAATTTCCTGCAGTAAATCTTAATGCATTAAATGCTGTTTCAATATCCTTTTCATCATTAGCAAAAATTGAGCCAGTTAATGCATATGGAGACGATTTATCACATAATTTTAGAATGTCTTCAAATTCATCATTATACACATAAACAGTCAAAACAGGGCCAAAAATCTCTTCAACCATAGATTCCGATTTTGGATTAGAACTAACGATAATAGTTGGTTCAATAAACCAACCAGTACTATCATCATAATTTCCACCAGTAATGATGTCACAATTTGGGTTTTCCCTTGCTCGTTCAATGTATCCTGTAATTTTATCAAATGCTCTTTGATCAATTACAGCAGTCATGAAATTGGAAAAATTATTAGCATCTCCCATTTTTATTTTTGAGATTTCAGAACATAATTTTTCGGAAATAGAATTCCACACATCCGAGGGAATATATGCTCTACTTGCGGCTGAACATTTTTGACCTTGATATTCAAATGCACCTCTAATTAAAGCGACAGTTAATCCATTTTCATCACAATTTGGATGTGCAACAACAAAATCCTTCCCTCCAGTTTCTCCTACTATTCTTGGATACCCTTTCAGATTTGGTAATTCTTCAGCAATGCGTTGCCATAATCCTTGGAATACTGCAGTAGATCCTGTAAAATGTACTCCTGCAAAATCAGGGTTTGCAAGAGCAACATCAGTAATTTCAGCCCCTGAACCTGGTACAAAGTTAATTACTCCTGCAGGTAATCCTGCTTCCATCATTAATTGCATTAGTAAGTAATTTGAGTAATATGAATTTCTACTCGGTTTCCATACTGCAGTACAACCAACTAGTGCAGGAGCACTTGGAAGATTAGCTGCAATACTTGAAAAATTAAATGGAGTAATCGCTAGAACAAAACCTTCCGGAGGTCTAATTTCAGTTGTGTTTTTCACTCCTTTTGGAGAAACCAGAGGTTGTAAATAATCATGAAACTCTCTGGCATAATGAGAATTAAATCTCCAAAAATCAATTAACTCACATGCTGAATCAATTTCTGCTTGAAAACATGTTTTACTTTGATTAAGCATTGTAGCGGCATTAATTTTCATTCTCCATTCCCCAGATAGCATGTCTGCACATCTTTCAAAAATAGCACACCTTGCTTCAAGCCCCATGTTTATCCATTCTTCTTGAGCATCAACTGCTGCTATGCAAGCAGCTTCCATCTCTGCTTTACCTGCTAAATGCACATTTGCTAAAACGTGTCCATGGTTATGGGGGATAACTTGTGTGACAGTATTTTCTGTATAGATTTCTTCACCATTAATTATGCAAGGAATCTCAATTACTGAATTCATTTGATTATTTAATTCAGTTTGTAATTTCTCTCTTTCTGGAGATCCAGGTGCATATCCTAAAACAGGCTCATTTGCTGGGTGCGTAGGAGTGCTCATGGATATTGGTTTACAAGTCATACTTTGATTGTTACGTGGGGAAAATATGAAAATAATTATGTGCTGTTTGGTAAAATTAAGAATTATGAACACTACAAAAATATTGTATGTATTTGTTCTCTCTACATTGTTAGTATTAACTGGATGTTTTGGTACAGGGATTATTGATGAAGGAGAAGGGCAATCAACAGGAGACACAGGAACAAACGATAACACAGGAACTACAACAAGTTCAGGAAATTCAGCACCATATATCGATGCTAGAACAACTGGAGTAAATATGATGGATGGTAGTATGGCGTCTATGAGTTTATCATCCCCAATTTGGGAAACTCCATTAGATGATCTTGAAGATGATGAGGAGCCAGTACTAACTGGATATTCATTGGCTTTATATCATGCAGTCATGGATCTTGATGGTTCTGTAGCAAGTATGGGTTGGGATGTTGATTTAGATGGAACAATAGATACAACATCTACTGGAACTCGAGGAATGACTAATGTAAACATAATGTTATCTGAATTTGTAAGTTTTTCACAAGATTATGTTGACATGATAATTGCATTCGGTGATGAAAATCCTGATGATGAAGAACTTGAAGAATTCGAGAATGAAATAGGTCAATTCATGGTAACTACAACAGTTGCATTTATTGCAACTGATGATGGAGGTGCAACTTCAGCATTGATGGTACCTATTGATACTTCAGCGGCAATGATGTATATTTGGGCTAGTTCATTAGCTGAAGAACCTCAAGGAGATCCAGCGTTTCTGAATACATACAGTGCTGAAGACCACCCAAGTGCAACAACAGACGAAGCCTATGATAGTCTACTGAGATTGTCATTCATAAATGGCCCAGAAGATTTGACATGGTCATTCTTGACAATTACACTGTTTGATGAAGAAGACGGAATGACATACAAATGTCAACCTGGAGGTACTGATTGTGATATTTTTCAAGAAACAACTGACACTGTATGGGCTGGTGATGAAGTAATCGTCATCGCTGAATCTGGTCAAGTAGATATCTGTGGTGATGCAGGTGGTCCTGAAGACGGATCCTGTGAATTAAAAGTTTCAATGCAATACAAAGGTCAGCCAATTGCAGGAAC
Source organism: Methanobacteriota archaeon (assembly GCA_949514915.1). Taxonomy (GTDB): domain Archaea; phylum Thermoplasmatota; class Poseidoniia; order Poseidoniales; family Poseidoniaceae; genus MGIIa-I. Next base: position 17,824 of record CATFLP010000049.1, read on the forward strand.
TTCTTCAATAATATATGTGGCTTAAGATAGTAAGTTTAAAACAGAAAATTTAGAATTCTTGAGTATAGGATCTCTAGGGGCTGAGGTCCCTAGAGATCTAATAAAATCAAATTGTAAAGTTATATCACCTTTCTTCATTTGTAATGTGTTAGTGAAATAAATGCCAATCGCAGTAGTAA
>CATFLP010000050.1 GCA_949514915.1 Methanobacteriota archaeon
GCAAGTAAGAAGACGGAAAATGCTGCCATGAGTGGCCAAAATATGAATGGAGTAAGTATGAAACCAGCAAAATGTATCGATGTTCTTGCATCTTCTCCTTCATCTGTAACATTACCTAAGTAATTACAAACTGCTAAAATTAAACCTGAGGAGATGCTCAAAAATGGAAACAGTAAAACGCCAAGTAATACCCCTGGAATTGACTTAAGAATATTTACAGGAGATAGTTTTCTTAAATTACCATCTGAATTTATTGCTCTGCCATCCAATTTATAATCGTCTAATATTTTTGCTGCTGATTCTGCTTGTGAAAATAATTCTGTATTATTAGATTCTTTTGGTCCTGATTCTTTTTGTTCTTCATGTGTACCAATTGTCTGATCTGATAAGTCTCTCCAATCTCGTGTAAGTTCTACCTCTTCTCGCCAAGTTAAATTGCTTTTATTTTCATTTCTTGCTTTCAAATGTGCTAGTAATCTCCAACCTCTATAAGTATCCCAATTAATTGCACCTGGTGTAACTTTTTCCAAATTTAATTTTAATAAATCTCTTACATGATACACATCTTCTGCTGGGGGTTCAATCCATTTTTCTTCATCATATTTTGATCCTAAATCTAATAATTCTTGAGATAGTTCATAATTTATTGGATCGCAAAATTCAACCCAAATATCTGTCCTGAATAAGTGTCTTTTTCGAAAATGCATACCAACAGGAATTATTTGTGGTTTATTCCTTCCTTGGAAATTTGCAATAGTTGCTGCAGAAGTTAAGACCCTTGCAGGACCTGTTTTTAGTCTAATTAAATGACTTTCATGATGAGATGTTCCCTCAGGCATTAAAATACCTCCAAAACCTGCTGAAATTCCTTTTGAAAGTCGAATTAAACTGCGGCCATTGAGATACTTCGCTTCTTCTTCTGTACATCCTCCTCTCATTAATTCTGCTTGACGAACCACTGGTTGAACGGCCATACGTCTTGCCCAAAATCCAAGTAATGGATGATTTACTAGATCGTGTCTTCCTCCAACTACTAAATAATTTGGATGATGATTTATTATTGGAGCTACATCCATTAAACCATTTGTATGCCAACATACGGTCAAAATTCCACAATCTTTTGACATTTTTTCTTTGCCTGTAGTTTCAAATGTTCGATATTGCATTTTTGTTGCTTGTCCTGTTAAAAAATATGCAATTCTTGTCCAAAAAAGCGAACCTGGGGCCTTTCTAGAGTAATCTGGTGACTCTACGTTCAATAATTTTTCATATTCCAATACCGATGCATGTTTGGATAATTTAGGTAATTCGTTTCCATATTTATCTTTGGCTCCATCCGCTCCAGTACTCATTTTTTTCTTAGACATAGCTATCATCTCAAATTATTTATTAGCATCTTTAATCTCTTTATGCATTTTTTCCAATACGGGAAAATTTGGTTCTACAGAACCTATAGCAGGGGCATCAGGCCAGCAAGCAAGAAGTGATCTACCTCCATCTCCTTTTGTTCTTGGAATGACGTGTATATGGACATGAGGAATCTCTTGACCCGCTAAGGCCCCATCATGAACTCCTACCAAAAAATCAGATGTTTTGAAATATTTAGATAGTACTCTTTGGGTTTCAATTACTCCCTCCCATAAATCAGATAATTGCTGAGGAGATAATTCTGCTAAATGGCCTACAGGTTCATGCGGGACTACTAATGTATGTCCTGTCCTTCTAGGGTTAATATCAAGAAATGATAGCCAATTATCTCCTTTAGAAATCTCAAAGCAAGGTATGTCCCCGTTTATTATCTTAGAAAAGAGGGTTGGAGTCTCGCTCATATTACTCTCTGTTTAATCTGGAGTATAGAAATGTTAGTCTATAAATGGCCTAATTACTAGGAGTTAATATCCATGTACCACTAGCACTTTTCCTTAATGGCAACCAATTAACTTGTAATGTTGAGTCGACTAAAGTGTGCTTTAACATTGTGTCATCAAATCTTTCTTGAATATCTGTTCTTTGATGGCTTCCTCTCGATTCTGCACGAGAAATTGCCGCAACAATTGATGCTCTAGTGACTGAAATAAGTCCTCTTAACTCTATGATCTCTGCTAAATTTGTATTCATAATCATATTATTATCAATTAGATTTTCTTCTACAATTTCTCTTTCTAGGTTTTCAAGGCTAATCGTGGCCTCTTCTAAACCTTCTAAAGACCTTTCAAATCCCATTTTTGATTTTATTATATCACATAATTTAGAAGATATTTTATTTACATTAGAAGTATTATTAACACTAGCATTTGAAATTAAATCTGCAATATTTGCTTGTGCTGAAAACATATTATCTTCCAATGATTTAGTTCCTGAAAAAGATCTGTCTTTAATCCATTTTCCTGCGTGCATTCCCGCAGATGAACCCCCAATTATATCTTCCATTATCCTATTGCCAGCAATAATTCCTGTACCATTTAATCCGCTGCAAGATGCTCCTCCTGCAGAATATAATCCCGTGTACCATGTATCCCAATTTGCTTTGATAACTCTTCCATGTTCATCTACAGGAAGGCCTCCAACTGTTTGTTCAACTTTGGGAGATACTGGAATTAATTGTTCAGACATAAGAAGTCCTGTTCTGTTTTTTACTTCTCTACTTAATCCAGAATACCATTTTATTGCACTTTTATTTAATGATGTTGCGTCTAACAAAGCCATTCCTCCACCATTATTGATTTCATAAGCTAAATCATTAGGCGTTGTTTCAGGACCAATATTTATTTCTGCACCAGAAGATGTTGTTAATTTCCCCCCATTTTGTAAGATATCCAAAGTCAATGATAATTCTGTATCTGGAACTCCTAAGGGATTCCAAGAGATGAATTCTAAATCTCTTAATTGACATCCTGCATCTAAAGCAATAGATAGCCCTCTAGAAGTTCCGTGGCCAGGATTCCATGCATTTTCGAATCCATTGTCTGCAATTATTACTGCTTTTGCTTGCAATGCTTCTACAGTACCTTCAATCATATCTAACCCAACAATACCCGTAACTTGATTGTTAGAATTGCTTAATGAAAGTGCAAGCCAATCGCCTCTCCGCATTATATTTCTACGAATACATTGTTCTTCCAAAATATGTTGAACCTCTCTTGCAGTAGAATGTCCTGTAGTTAATACTCTAGGAGATTTGTGCCCGAGTCCTCTTTCTGATTCTGGAGAACCTGAAAGTGATCTTCTAAAATTAAGTCCCCATTGATCTAATTCAGCAATGTGGTTATTGATTAATGAAGTCCTCTTAAACACAATATCTTGATCATTTAACCAATCCCCTCCTCTTATTGTATCGTCTCTATGAGATATTGAATTGCTTTCATTAAGTGAGGCTGCGATCCCGCTTGAGTAATTATCTGAGCCTGAATTTCCAAGTCCGTGTGCCGATAAAATTACTACGTTAGCCCCATCATCATGTGCTGCAATTGCTGCCCTCATTCCAGCAATAGTTGCACCAACAACAACAACATCCCATGCCTCCATAGTAACCGCCTCTGAACACTCCAAATATAATTAGGACATAAATACGGCGATGGCATTCATAATGGAATTAAGCCTCCTTGACTTGCTAATCTTTCAATTCTATTTAATGCTCTAAACCATAATACATTATTACTTGATGTCGAAGGCATAACTAATTCTTTTTCAAATAAAACTTCATTGTTTTCATTTTCAAGAGTTACAATAACTTTGTTTACAGATTTATTCGCCCAAGATACTGACATCCAAAATAAATGACTTTCATTTGTTAATACCGTCATAGAATCTATTGCATTTTCATTAAGTGGGTCATGTAATTTACAATTATTTCTTTCCACCTTAGTTGGTAAAATCTCTATTTTTGTGGTTTGTTCCCTAGGTATTGCATTTGGAGTTGTAATTGTTAACTTTACTGACTCCTTACTAGATGTATAATTTGTTAAACGGATAAATACGTCTGCACCTGCACCATAATCATGTCTATACAATCTAGCATCTAGTTTCCATTCCTCATCATCTGAATTTGTGATTAATTCATCTATCATTCCATCAATTAAATGAAATAATCCTGGACATTGCCCATAAAGATGTAAAAGAAAATATTCTAAATCTGGATTTTCAATATCATCAAATTCAGATAAAAATGTCTTTTTTTCTGACTCTACTTCTTCAGCACTTAATTTCTTTTTTAATCGTAAATGTTCTAACAACAAAAGTCTCTCAATTGCATCTTCTGCTGATTTAACTACTCTTCCTTTACGTATTTTTGATTCGAAAATATTTCTCCATTTCCTCCAAGACCTTTTTGTCCAAGGATCTAAATGTGCTTCCATTACTTCAGTTAATGGATATGTAAGATTCATTCCTCTTTGACATGGTTTGTAAATAGATAACATTGGGTATCTTAAATCTGGAATTAGTCCCCAATTCCTAAGAATAATTGGTTGAATTGCTAAAATCATTTCTGTCATACTTGCGGAAATCAGTAATAATTGAGGGCCTAATGAAATTTCAGTTTGTAATACTGCTATAAATGCACAAAAAAATGCTAATAATCCTAAATTAATATGTAATTTTTGTACATTTCTTCTATCATCTAATTCTTCTAACATTCTTACGGCTCCGGGCCTAACAGCTTCCTGAGCTTCGTCTCTACGAATCAATTCTAAATGATCAACCGCTGATTTCCAAGTGGTTTCTAAAGTAATTAATGTAGGTAAACGAGGCAATGTAACTAATAATGCAGCCAATAGTATCAACCAAATCCTCAAGATTTGCTGCATGGGAATAAATAATGGAAATAAATAAAGTAATGAAAGTAAAAGTGGACTACTATTTCTCCAAACAGAAAATAGTGGGTTTTGAATGAAATTACCCCATTGAATTCTTGTTTTTTCTCTTTGTTTTGAACGGACTAATAATCCATCTACCCAATGAGCATCTTGTTCTTCAAACCCTTCCCCATAAGGGTTCGGCAATAATGCCTCTCCCATATAGTCAGAGTTGTCATTCATGAACATGGCGATAAGTTTCTCAAATAAGGATTAAACGGTTGATTTGTTTAAAATCACCTAATTCCGTAAGCATCAAGAGTGGTGGGGGGTGGAGTATGTTTGGGCGCGTCGCATAGCCTGGATATTGCACCAGCCTCCTAAGCTGGATTCCGCGGGTTCAAATCCTGCCGCGTCCGTAAAAATATTACTTATTCTTCCTCTGTATTTGATGTCAATTTTTTAACTGACCTTGTTGGAGTTAGTGAGGGCAACTCAGTAATCTTTCGTTGTGCTCCTTCAGTTACTTTGAGTTGCTCTATCCTTCGTCCACTGGGAATTACACTACTATCAAATGCTCCAACTGAATCATTATAAGCATTAATTGCTGTATTCATTCCTCTACCCATTTTAGCTAAATCATGGCTAAATTTAGCGACGCGATTGTAAAATTCTAATGCGGAAGAATGTATAATCTTTGCATTTTCGGACATTGATTGTTGTTGCCAATATAACCCTACTGTACGTAATAAAGCAAGTAAAGTAACAGGTGTTGTAATTAAAACATGTTTACTAAAAGCATACTCTTGTAATCCTGAATCTTCTTCAAATGCAGCTGAAAGAATTGGATCTGCTGGAATAAACATAACTGTAAAATCTACACCTTCTATCAAACTTGGATAATCTCTATCAACTAAATCATTAATGTGCTTCTTTAATGCCTTAGCATGTTCTTTCATTTTAATTCCTCTTGCCTCAATGTCTTCTAACTCAAGCCCATCCCAATAAGCTGCAAGTGGGACTTTAGAATCGACTGGAATGTGCCCTCCATTTGGAATTGTAACTAATAAATCGACTATTGCACCACCTTTACCTGACTTCAAAGGTTCTTGAACATCAAAATCGCAATGATTTAGCATGCCTGCAGCTTCTACAATATTCTTAAGTGCTATTTCTCCCCATTTTCCTCGTGACTTGCTTGAGCCTCGTAATGCTGTAGAAAGTTGGGTATTTGTGTGACCTAAATCCATTGTTTGTTTTTGAAGTTGTACAACTTGTGCTTGAAGGTTTTGGTATGCTCCTTCTCTCTCTTTTTCCATTTTAGTCGTTGCTGCTTCTAAAGCCTTAAGTTGTTCAGATATTGGATTTACCAAAGATTCTACTTCTTTTTTTCTTGATTCGAGTTCTCCAGATGCTTTCGTTTGATCAATTTTAAATCGTTCAGATGCTAATGAAAGAAATGCTTTGCTATTATCCTCTTGAAGGTCTCGAAGTATTTCTGATGCTAATGATTTGATTTTTGTATCATCATTACTTTTATCTGTTTGAAATAATTTCCAGATAATTATCAATAAAACAACTAATGTTGATGCAAGAAGAATTGTGTTGATGTCTATTGCCATACACAAGCGGTTTTGGGCGGTGGCTTTTCAACATATGGATTTTAGGTTGCATTAAATTGAGTTGCAAAATATACTCCAATCGCATAAGCCATAATTGTTGCGATAATTCCTACAGCTATCGCTGCCTCAAAACTCCAATCTCGTCTAAGTAAATATGGTAAAATTATGAATAAAGATAATGCTGGAATCACCAACCAAAGAATTCCTTCAGCAAAGTCTGCAACTTTGGCAGTATCTTTAGTGTCATTATACAACCAAAATAAAGAAAGTATGCTTACAATCGGTAGAGAAACTATTAATGCTCCTAATATTGAAGATTTTTTTGCAATTTCACTAGCTGCAACAACAATTGCTCCACTAAGCAATCCTTTGCCAAGCCACTCTAACCATGCCATATACTGTGATTTATACATATTATGTTAATCTTTCAACTCGGGGGGCTTGGGAATGCCCAATTTCTTACCACAATTACAGTGGCCCACAAGTCTACCAAATGGTTTTTTATTAAACCAAAAACTTCCATTTATTTTTAATAAAGCCCAAGATTTTGAGCAATATTTTGATTCGTGGCATTGCCAAGATACTAATTCACTAACCATCAATTATTAGTACTAATGCCGCTTTAAATACTAAAATAAATAATTACCATCTCAGTAATGCTGCAACTCCACCAATTTCTTTGAGATATTCATTATCTGTAAATTCTACGTGTGCTGAAATTCTTATTGCTGCTTCTACAGCTTCATTCACTAAATCAACTTCGTTTCCATCACTTCCACATTTAGGGCAAGGAATTGTTGGGCCTTTCATATATTCATTACAAGGCTCACATTTTTTACCTGCAATACTATGATCTTCCAACACAAGCAATGTTTCTAACCTCCCACTTGCAGCTGATTCTAATACTCCATAAATTCCTGTTAAAGCTGATGAGCCAGTCATAATTTTCCTTTTAAAATTTTCAATATATTCTATTTCTTTTTCAGCTTCATCCTGCTTAGCAGTCTCAACAAATTTTCTAAAAATTTGATTGGGAGACACTGAATCCATATCAATATCTTCTAAGGAAATTACTAATTCTTTTGCATGCGCGGAAAGTCTTTCTTGAAATTGTTGTTTTGCGTTTCCTGGTCCTGCAATTATAATTCTTAAGTTTCCACTTTCTCTAATCACACTATCCACTTGTTCTGATGTTCTATCATAGAATCTTTGTACAACACCTTCTCTAATTCTAGCATAACGTTGTTGACTCCACCCCCCTTTTTTATGTCGGCCTATTGAAGTATGGCTGTCTTCACCAACTTGTTCTGCTTCTGCATTTTCAATTACATGTATTTCGGAACGTTGACCATCAATTAATACAAGAATAAATGATTCGTAATCATCATTAAATTTTGCTAAGGGCAACACATATGGGCTTGCATCAAGAATCAATTTTGTTGGGACTCTTGCACCTAAACCTCCAACTTGAATAAAATCATCTTCAAGATGTAAAAATACTGCTGCTGAGGGATATCCCTTTTCCAAATTATGTACTTTTTCAATAGCAGTCTCTATTGCAGTTTCAAATGCTTGTTTTCTATCACGATTATTAATCGTAGCTTTTATTGCGTTAGTTCTCCTTTTAATGTGGAGATTGTGTTCTTTGTCAACTAAATCAACATACAAAGAAAGGTATACGTCTTGATTGTCTTCATCAAAAATTTCAGAGAGTTCTCGGATGTCAAATGGTTTGCTTCCTTCCATGTTTTAACCACAAGAGATAGAGGTATTCAGTTTATTGCTACCCCTCTTACTCTTCC
>CATFLP010000051.1 GCA_949514915.1 Methanobacteriota archaeon
ATTAACTACATTTGAATCTATTATCGGTGATGTTTCAGAGTTTTCCTGTTCGATTATTAGATCTGAGACCTCGCCTAAATTAAATGAAGGTATACTGGGTATCTTTTCACCAACTTCTACTTCTTCAACTACTTCTTCAACTACTTCTTCAACTACTTCTTCATCATTTATTGAGGGCTTAACCTCATGTTCTGTGGCTGAAAATGGTAATGAATGGCTTCCAACTCCAAAAGGTAATGTTGATTTCATATTAACTGAGTCACCACCCATTCCAAAAGGAAGTGTCGATGAGGGAACATCAAGTATTTCTTCTTCTTCTTCTTCTTCAGGAATTATTCCAGAACTAGTTTCTAAAAAAGCTTCCATGCCAGGTATTTTTGTCTCAGTTGAAGTTTCATCTGATTTTTCAGAAATTACTTCTTCATGAACATTACTGCCGCAACCAGGGCAGATATCTCCCGACAAAAAAGTCAGACCACAAACAGTGCATTCGCGCATCTTCTCAAACATTCGTAAAACTAGTAACACTTAGATACTACGTCAAAATGTCTAAGATTCTGATTCAAAATCGAGTATTACTCTTCTTCTCCTTTGATTATCTCTTTGATAGAATCTACCACCTTTGAAACTACTTCTGCCGTATCATCGTGGATTAAAGCAGAAGCAGGAGATTTTCCTTTACTCCTTCCACGAGAATATTGTATCAATGCTCCCACAATAGAAACACCTACTAGTGTGGATTTCCACATTAATTCGCTTCCTTCTCCAAGAACAAATACCAATACCATGTAAAAAGAAACAATAAATGTGGTAAGAATCATTACAGGGAAACCTGCTCTGAAAAATTCATTGAACGATATAGGATACCCTGCTTCCTCAGACATTCCTGCAGTAACAACATTTGCAGATGCACCAATTAACGTTCCATTTCCTCCAAGACATGCGCCAAATGCAAGAGCCCAAATCAAAGGTTGTAATGCTAATTCTAAATCTATTGCCAAGGTAAAAACGATTGGTATCATTGTTGCTGTATATGGTATATTATCGATAAAAGCAGATGCGATTGCTGAAACCCATAAAATAATCAAAACCGCCGCACCTAATCGATAATCTACATCAAAAATCTCAATAGCCTTTCTTACAAAATCACCAATATAATCTATCACACCCATATATTGTAATGAATGTATCAAAACAAACAATCCCGCGAAAAAGAGTAATGTTGTCCATTCAACTTCTTCTAGAGACTTTTCTAAATCATGTCTTGATGTTGCTAATAACATCAATACTGCTCCCGCTAATGCTACCCAAGAAACTGCAATATGAAGTATTGGATGTAAAAAGAAACCAAGTATTACTAAACAAAGTATACTTCCACTAATTTTCAAATTTTTAAAATCTTTAATTGCGTAGCGTTTTTCAAGTTCTGTAACATCAGTATTCTTCCCTCCACTAAATTCACTTTTGTAAAGCCAACGAACCAGCATAAATGATGGGACTACTGTCATAATTATTCCTGGAGCCATCTCAATAATAAAATCATTAAATGTCACTCCTTGATCTGCAAGTAATTGTACAGCAGGGTTACTGTTTGAACTTATTGCATCAGGAGACATGCCAGACCCAATCATAATATTTGGAGGATCTCCAATCATTGTAGCTGCACCACCTATATTCGAAAATAGTACTTCAGAAATTAATATTGGAATGGGATCAAGATCTAGTACTTTTGCAAGCTGAATTGTTACAGGAGTAAGTAATAACATCGTTGTTACATTATCTAAAAATGCAGAAAGTACTGCTGTTACAGAGCATAAAATAACAACTAAAGTCCAAATTTCACCACCACTTCTTTTGTATGCTTGAACTGCCAACCATTCAAAAACACCTGTATGTGAGATTATTCCAACCATAATCATCATACCAAGAAGTAAACCAATTGTTTCCCAATCAATCATTGTTGTTACTGCTTTCAAACTTAATGCTGATTCTTCAGTATAGTAATTCAAAGCAACTATAGCCATTAAGCCCCCTAAAGCAGCTGCAAGTGTTCGGTGAACAACTTCACTAATTATTAATGCATAAACAAACAAAAGTATTCCCAAACCAACAAATACTGCTTGATTTGATAATCCCTCTTTAATATTAAGTTCTAAATGAATGTCTGCAGAACCCCCTCCTGCTTGAGTATTTTGTAATAAAATAATAGAAGCAACACAAATTAAGAGAACAAAAGCAATTATCTGAGCAGGGTGTCTATTATTGAACAATATTTTTGTTCCCATATTTGCTCCGAAAACAATTCATTTATTGAGCATTGGGTTCCTAAAATATAATTTCATGTAAATAAATAACAAATCAGAGAAAGACATTATTTTTTCATAAATACTGCTACATTACCAATTTGATTTACTAATTTAGATTCTGTTTTTTTTGCTAAATCAGTCCAAAAAATCTTTCTTGAAGAAGCATCTAAAACTCCCTTATTTGCTTTAATCTTAATTAATCCCCTTGAATTTAATTGATCAATTATCTCAGTTATTACAGATTCTTTTATTCCATTATGGCCAATTCTTACTGTAATCTTCAAATCTTGAATCTCTCTCTTTAAACGTTTATCTTCCATATATTATCACCTGAAATTTTTCCTCTTAACTGCACCACATTCAAAACAAGTTAAATGGCGAACTTTATTACGAATCCGAATTCTTGCATTTTTCCCTGGATAAAGTAAATTTTTACATTTTCTACAAAATCTATTTTTGAATTTTTCAGGTAATCCAATCCTGTGCCTAGTAGATATTTTCCACAATTGATTAGATGTTGTTTTCAAAAGCTCATCTGAATTTTGTTTAGGATTTTCTAATATTTTTTGCAAATATAATTGTGCAGAAAGTGCACGCTCATGTCGTACTTTTTTGATACGGTTTTTACGAGCCATCATCACACCAACAACTCAAGAATAGAATTTGTCACATCAACAATATTTCTATCTCCGTTAACTTTCTCTAAAACACCTAAATTAGAATAATAATCCGCTAATGGTGCTGTTTGAGAATGATAAGCATTTAATCGTGACCTTACTGTTTCTTCGGTATCATCTTTTCTCTGGATTAATCTTTCACTAATCTCTGAAGGTGCTGGTTTAAATTTAATATGGTATATTTCTCCTGTTTCTGAATCCATTCTCCTACCTACAATTCTCTCTACAATATTATCATCTGGAACTTCAATTGAAATTACCATTGACACTTTTGTGATTTTTGCCAAGGATTCTGCTTGAGGGATTGTTCTAGGAAAGCCATCAAAAAGAACTCCTTTTTTAGCATCTTCTTCTTTCAATCTTTGCTCAATCAAAGACAATATTAATTCATCTGGCACCAAATCACCAGCTTCCATATATCCTTTAGCTTCTAATCCTAATTTAGTGCCATTAGATAATGCAGATCTTAACATATCTCCTGTGGAAACTTGAGGTAATCCCGTTTTTTCCATTATTGCTGTGGCTTGTGTGCCCTTTCCAGCCCCTGGTGGACCAAATAATACAATGCTAGACATGACTGCTCGCACAAGGGTTTGACTTTTCACCCTAACCCTTCTCTAAATTTAATTCTAGAGTTGTTATATCTTACGTTTCTTATTTAACCATTCATGTCCATAATGAATCCATTGTTCCATTGTCCAACCTGCAGGAATCCCTTCTGGAGGAATCGGAGGTGGCCCAAATGCCTTGGCACTAGGAGGTTTTGGAAGTGTAGGCATTTCTGGCAATTTAGGCACATTAGACGCAGGGGCCTCTGGCAATCCAGGTAAACTGGGCAAGGAAGGTAGTGATGGTTTACTTTGATTTAATGCTGCTTCAATTTCACTTTTATCTACTCCTCCTGAAATTACATCTTCTTCGTTACCACCAGAACTCATCAATAATTCCAAACGATCCCTTGAATTTGATTGAAATTCACTTGATTCAATTATGTCTTCTCCATCATCAAAACCTGAAACTTTTCTTAATCTTGAGCCGGCTAATAATATCAAACATAAAACGACAATGACTATTGCTAATTGTCCTTCAATAGGCATACCTAATACTGAATTATTCTTTATTTCAACTTCTTGTGAAGATACTCTTAAAACCAATTCCCCAACCTCAATAGTACTATTTTCCAGATCATTCTCTAATGTACTAACCAAAACTAATTCTGTCAAAGAGCCCCCATCTTCAGGTACTAAAAGTATGCAAGGAATTAAAATTTCAGCACCTGCATCAAGTGAATTTGTAACACTAGAGCAAGTAATTTTCCAATCATTTTTAACATCAAAATCAATGTTTAACTCGCCCTCATAATTTCCAATATTAGTTGTCTTAATCAAAAATTCTTTTTCGAGACCAGGTTCTAAATCAAAAAAATACGAATCTTCCAATAAAGATCCTCCAGAATCTACAAGTTTGAAATCCACTACTGTAGATGGTTTAACCACTACATTAAATTGTAAATTAGAAATATACTTCTGACCGCTTTCTAGTTCTGAAGTGGTTTTAATAATCACAAAATCTTCAACATCTACATTAATAATATGGCTTGTTTGTAAATACAATTTTATTGATTTTTGTTCTGAAGATTTAATTAAACCAGGAGTATTTGATAAAAATGCAGACCAGCCCTCAGGAACTATTATTTCAGATTGATCTAACTTATTTTCAGAAGTTGTAGGCCAAATCAAAGGTAAATCCACATTACCTGTATTTTGAATAATAATATCACATGCTGTATCCTTCCCTGCAACAACAATACAAGGGTCATCATACTGAATAACTTCTATCTTAGGCAATTCTTCCAAAATTAATCTTGTTGTATTTAGTGAATATTTAAATGGGTTAAGTTCAATTTTCAACTCTATATCATTATAAGTTCCCATTACTGCATTTGATGGAACTAACATTTCAATTCGAATTGAAATTGATGATGCTATTGGCACTGAAAAAGATGTAGAATCCATAGGTTCATCATTAGATGATAAATACAATTGATAACTCCAATCTGTTTCAGATCTTTCTAAATTGAAATTCAAATCAAGAATTACATTCCCTGTATTCTCAACATCTAAGATTAATTCTACATTTTCTGAAGGTTTGACTATAAGACTAGGATTAGATAATGCAGGTTCAATGTTTTGGCCTTGATCATCATACAAAATGCTCTCAAAGGTTGCTTGTTCACCAACTGTAATTCTCATTAAAGTCTCATATCCATCTATAGTTCCAGCAACATCAATTACCGTACAATATACATCTTCCATTTGACCAACAGCAGGAGACCCACCTACAACACTAGGAACTCTTACTGATATTTCTGTAGATATATCATCTCCCTGATTTAATCTTTGCAATTCATATACATTAGATATTGAATCTCGCCCAACTCTTACTTCCCAATTAGATTCAGTAATACAACTTAATTCAAAAGTCGCAGGAGAATTCCCCGTATTGCGAATTCCTTGTGAAAATTTAGCCCAATCCCCTGGAACCCCAGTTTCAGTACCAGACCCTGCAATTACAACCTCAAGGTCTGCAATTGGGTTAATTAGCACTTCAAATTTTAATGAATCAGTAACTAAGGGATTATTGATATAAGTAGAAACTACCTCAACAATTATTGTTTCAGCTGATGCATAATATTTAGGATTAGAGCTTAAATCAGCATCTAAATTTTCTAAATTCAATGTAAATTCAACTATTGAACCTTCTGAGCCATCAGGAGCCATTGATATAACAGAACTCGATAAATTAATCTCAGTAGCCCATGCATCTGTAGTTTGTAAAGTGTACAATGGGTTTGTTTCATCGATAGCCCTTATTGAAAGGACGCTAAATTGGACATTTTCCGTTTCTGTACCTTGATGTTCTAATCTAAAGTTTAAATCAATACTTGTTTCATTAAATGGATCTAAAATGTATTCTCTTTGAGTATCAATACTACCATTTAAATTCAACATTTCAAGACGTACACCTTCTGCAGCAACTATAAAGGAAATATAGTAGACATTGTTATTTTCATTCAATTCATTTACTTCGTCATCTACATCAATAATTAATTGTAAATCATGATGTCCAGTTACTGTAAATGTGTATGTGTCTTGAACACTATCTATACCTCCGCCTGCAAGAGAATTCATGGTTGTTGTAGGAATTATTATGTTTCCAGTAGTCATATCTAAAACAGTAACTTGATAGTTTCCTGTAGTTAAATTTGCTTGATTAACCCAATTTGCATTAATTAAAACAGGAGTGTTTACCATTGGAGTAGATTCACTAATCGTTAAACTACCAGAAATTACTGATAAATCGCTAGATGGTTCCTCCTGACCTAAGCCTGTAACTAAGAGAGAAAATGGTTGTGAATTACCTCCTCTATGATGAATTTGTATTTGCCAAACACCAACTGAAGATGATTGTGTAGGATTAATTCGAATTCTTTCAAGATTGTTTATGTTATCTGATGTCCCGCTTGAAATCGAAATACCATTCGAAAAATCATTACCATAATATTCAGTTCCGTTAGGTGCTATTACCACTAAATCCAAATCATTGAGAAGTTTTGGGGAGGTCTGGAGTGAGCTTGAAGAAACATCCTCATCATTCCAAGCTAAAGTAACTTCAATTCCTTTACTTGAATCTAATTCATAAGCATAAATAAACATTCTACCAGGATTTAAGGACTGTGAGTCATCATACCAAGTATTTAGGGGAGTACCTGAATGTACAGGATAAAGAGAGTTTTCAAGATTTAATCTACCCCATCCTTCTAGTGGATTTGGTACATCAGAAGTTCCTAAATCATCGGCACCATGAACGAGTATGGCCTTAATTAAATCACTACCAGGTGAAGACATACCCAACTCTTCTCTTAGATACTGTCTTGTCAATACTGCTGCACCACTAACTACTGGAGTTGCTTGGCTAGCTCCTGATAATGACATATGTAATGGAGTAGTCCCATCATCATGAAATGCACCTGTACAATCAACTCCTTGAGATGACGTTGCTTCTTGTGCTCTAGATGAACAAATATTCTCACCAGGTGCGACAAGATCTGGTTTTATCCTTCCATCAAAAGTAGGACCTTGTCCAGAAAATGATGCGACAGAACCTGTCAAAGAATCTGTTGATGCACCTACAGAAATCGCATTTTTTGCAGTAGATGGTGCTGCAACAGTATTAATTCCATTACTTCCATTATTTCCTGCCGAATATATCGCTGTGAAATCACGATTTTTCCAAAGAAATTTATCTACACTCTGACTGTCACTGTTATATTGGCCACCTGCATTTTCTGAAACCCAACTTGTAGATTGAAACCTAGCACTATTGTCATAAGCATTTTGCATTAAATTGTAAATTGAACCAATACGCCCAATTACTCCTTGTTGATTATTTTCTAATTGGTACATATGTAAAGTGGCTGCAGGTGCTATTCCAAAAGCTTCTGATTCACCACTTCCATCTCCTAAAAGAGTGCCTGTAACATGAGTTCCATGTCCTGAAATAGAATCACTAGGATTATTGTCAAGACCAAAGCCATTTTGAACCGCGATTAATTGACTAGCATAATCACTGTGATCCATATCTAATCCTGTATCTACAATTGAAACTGTTTCACCGCTTCCGTTTAATCCAGAATTCCAATTATTCAATAATGATTGAATTCCTGATTGTTCCCCTGCTTGTGCATTTGTAAGAACATAAGATATTCGTGGTTCTATCCAGATAATTCGATCATCTGTTAACAAAGTTCCTAAATCTAATTTAGGGAATTTACCTAATTTAATAACACAATCCATCAGGTCACAAGAAATTAGTTCCATTCCAGATTCAACTAATTTAATCTTCAACAATTCTAAATTAACCACATCTATATCTGGAGATAATACTGTGATTAATGTTAATGAATTTAATGATTCTTCCAAATTTAAAAGAGGATGTAACTTCCAACCAATTGGCAAATTATTGACCCAACGAACTTTGTCATCATGTTCTAATTTTGAAAAAGATTCGTCTGATGACACCTTCTTAATCATCCAAACATTAGTAGAAATCCTATCTAGAGGGATAAATCCATATTCTTCACTTAATCCCTTAATTAATTCTCCATTATTTGTTTTTAATTGTAATATTGACAATATTTCTGAATCAGCAAAATTCAATTTGGGTACTGGAGAGTTTTGGAACAATGGATCAAATTCTCCATAAGGGGACGGGATTTTTGGATTTAATGGATTTATTTCTGTTTCTTGTGATAAAACTGGTGAACTAACATGCCAATTCTTAGACGATTCAGTAGCCCAACCATCAACTAGTTGCTCCTCATCTAATCCATTACTTGCAGAATATATAGGCAAAAGAAATAGCAAACAAAGCAGTATTGATATCGCCTTTCGGTTCATACGAAACAAGACCCCGAACTTGTTTCAGTTTTTGATGCTATGTCGTACTTGTAATCTAATCAAATACCATAATATGCCGAAATTGCTCTATCTGTTTTTTCTACAGACACCTTCCAATCAGTTTCTGTTTCCATCATTGCACGTATTGCATCAACATTTTCAGGAATAACATCACTTTCCTGATGTATGGCTTGGAAATAGTACAAGGTATTGTTTTGTAAACTTACACCATCTTCCCATACAAATATTTCATGTAAATCGCCCCATTTTCTTCCAATATCTCTTGCTAATTCCATAACTTCTGCAGTTGATGTAATCTTATTTTTCGAACCATTCATAACAATCACACGAGGAGTCTTATTCCATATCCCTAATACTTTTTCAGTTGAAAGGTCATGCCCTGCTGGTAAATTAACAGTGATGGCATGAAGATGCATTATTGTAGTAGGTACTGCAACTGCAAGACTAGTGATGTCAATTTCTGGTTTAACAGTCATTAAATCAGGTCCATGATGGCTAGGAACTTTCAACACGGGCTTTATCGCATTAATCGGTCCTTTAGAGGAATCACCAGGATCTGCTGCTCTTCGAATCATAACAGAATTAACTGAAATTGTTCCTTTTTCTTTTACTAAATCGTAAATTGGAACTAATGTTCGAGATAATCCTGTAGTATTACATGAAACAACCCTAGTGCAATTAGCCCCAAGATTTTCAATATGATTTGCACTAGAAGTATAAGATTTCTCTGTAAGGGCATGCTTTTCCCCTCCTTGAAAAATTGATTTGACTCCTGCATTTTTGTATTTTTCTAAATTATCTGCACCTACCTTTCCAGGTGAACAATCAACAATCACATCACAAATAGATAATAAATCAGACAAACCGCCTTTACATTCATAACCTGCATCTGCAAAAGCAGCTATTTTTTCTTCTTCATCAAAGGTACAAAACAAGGGGTAACCTTTACGAACAGCTAATTGACACCCAAAAGAGGGGCTAGTTTTTGTCACACCAACAATTTCCATATCATCCTGAGCATCTACTGCATCCGCCACTCTTTTTCCTATTGTTCCAAATCCATTAATTGCAACCTTGATAGTCATCTGATTCAAATAGACCTCAGAGAAGGACATCAATAAATTATGCGTATCCAAATTAAGCACCAAATTGGCATAAATATGTTAAAAATTACCTGTCGGTTTAAGTGCAATAGTCTACCGTAACGTTTTGGGCAACATGCATGAAGAGGTAGTCCGTAGTTTGAAATTAAACCGAGATTTAGGGAAAATGCTCAAACAAGGAATCGAATTGAATAAGCCAATTAAGATTGGTTGGTCAAGAGATGGCGATCCTATCCCAAAAAAAGGTGAAATGGGTTTAGCCCCGGCATTACCTGATAAAGGAAGAGTTAGGATTTTAGGAGATCTTGGCTCAATGAATGCAATATTATGCCAAGGAGGTTCTTTTTCTCTTGAAGGTAGTGCTGGCGATTTTCATGCTGCATGGAACAATGGAGGTTTCCATGTCATTGAAAGGAAAGTTGGTGATCACTTAGGGCACGGCATGATTGATGGGAAAATTATTGCAAGAGATGGTTGCGGCAAATTTGCTGGTTCATCACTAAATGGAGGCATGTTAATCGTAAGAGGTGATGCTGGTTCTCAATTAGGTGCTGGAATGAAAGGAGGCACTATACTAGTCGCAGGTGATGTTGGAGATTCAATAGGAACTAGAATGACTGGTGGAAGAATTCTAGTAAGTGGTAGATGCCCTAAACCTGGAGAAGGTGCAAAAACAATTACACTTACTAAAGAAGAAATTGATACATTTAATAATAGTCTTGATGACGATTTATTAAAAATATCTGATGATGTAATTTGTATTGTTGCTGACAAAGATACAGAAATAGAATCTTTAAAGCCTGAAAAACAAACTATTGGTGACTGGTCAGAAATTAAAATTGTTCCAGAATCAAATAAAAAAAGATTGGTAGCCGGACAAACACTCGATACTATCGTAGTTCTTGGAGGAGATGACATACAAAGTTTAGATGACAGTGTAGAAAGTATTGGTTTGAATTACCCTCATATCTTTGAATTAAAAAAATCAATTAAAGATTTAAGCTCAATTGTAACTTCAAAACCTAATGATTCTGACTTTTTAATGATTAATCAAGAAAATATTCAAAAAATTCATTCTGAAATCCCAAAAGCAGCAGGAGTAGTAATTGATTTATCATCAATGCCAGCAATGAGCCCGCAAGTACTAGATGGTTTGCTCATTGCAATAAGGGCAATTAGTTCTAGGCTTATTCCTATTTTACTAAGAGATGGTTTAGGAAGGGTAAATAACCTACATACATTTGGTAAAAATCACCTAATTCAGGGAGTGATTGTTGATTTAATGGATTCTAGTGGACTTCATGCGGCATCATGCCTTCCAAAAATAGGACGCTCGATCATAGAATCGAAAATAGATAAGTCCATATGTCCAACATTTATTTCTGTCCCTTGGTCAGTATCTTCAAGTGATATTTTAATTGCTAGGGGTTGTGGAGCAGCGGGTGTGGTTTCATCAGGTGAAAATGAAGTGAAAAAGAACTCTGTTAAAATCCATAGTGAATTACGTGGATGGCTTGAAGAACTTGGCATCGATAGTGTCGAAAAAATTGCAAGAAAACATTTACGAGCAAATAGTGAACAAATAGCAGCCCTAAGTGGGATTCGTTTAGCTGGTTATGACAGAGCATTACCGATGTGGTTTAGTCAATGAGGAATTAATATGCCAACAATAAGATTTAACCATTCTGATCTTAATAAAATTCAGTCACGTTTTGGAATTAAATATTCTAAAAATTTACTAAATGAAATAGGAGATATTGGTTGTTCCGTTGAAGAAAATAATGAAAATGAAATAGAAATAGAAATTTTTCCAGATAGAGCTGACTTACTTTCACCAGGGACATTAGCACATGCATCTAGACCCTTCCTTCATAATCAGGACGCTGTTCCTAATCTTGAAATAGAATCAAGTGGGATTTCTTTAGATGTTGATGAATCATTAAAAGATGTAAGACCAGTCATCTATGCTGCAGTAGTAAGAAATGTAAATACTGGTGAAAATGAAGAAGAAATAAATGAATTTATTCAAACAATTATGGATCACCAAGAAAAGTTACATTTTTCGCTAGGTAAAAGAAGATCAAAAGCATCAATTGGAGTTCATGACTTTGCAGAATTAAAACCTAATTTTAAAGTAATTACGACTAATGAGGATTTTGAGTTTATTCCATTAGCAATGGATAATACCTTAAGTGTAAAAAAAATATTATCAGAACACCCAAAAGGTGTAGATTACGCACATCTATTAGAGGGAATGAATAGATTTCCAATGATTATTGATCAGAATAATTCAGTACTCTCATTCCCTCCAATAATAAATGGAAATCATACAACAGTTAAAAATTCAACAAAAGATTTCTTCATTGATGTTACTGGTTGGGATCCTCGTGCATGTGAATGTAGTCTTTTACTTGTATGTTTAGAACTAGCATCTAGAGGAGGTAAAATTGAAAGTGTGGAAATAAATGATTGTAATAATCAAAAAATCATTACTCCGAATGGAAAACCAATAAAACATGAATTGACAAATAGATTGTTAGAATCAATGTTAGGTAAAAAATTCACTGAAGAAGAATTGACAAAAGCAATCAACAGAATGGGAGGTAAGTTCCTTGGAATAAAAGATGCTCCAGAAAGTTCTTTGGAAATTGCAAATAAAATGAGTGATGTCATCATTGGAGATAAAATAATTGAGATTGAGATGCCACGTTGGAGATTTGATATTCTGCATCCAATAGATTTGGTAGAAGAAATTGCAATAGGTCATGGGTATGAGAGTTTAGGTACTGATGTTCCCAAAACACCTCTAGCTGGTTCTGCATTAAATTCATCTAATTTTACAAGACGTTTTACAACATGCCTACAAGGATTAGGGTTACAACAGATAACTAGTTTAACACTATCTAATGAAAATGATCAATTCAATAATGTTAGATGGAACGAAAAAGAAATTGCTACCACATTAGCAAATCCAATTACAGTTGATCATACATTATTAAGAACTAATTTATTACCTGGTTTACTTCGATTATTAAGTGCAAATAAACATAATGAGTTACCTCAAAGAGTGTACGAATTAGGTCAAGTAGTTAGAAATCATTCTAATAAAACTCATGCATCTTGGTTAATCGCTTCACCTACTGGTGGTTTTGCTGAGGGAAGAGGAATGTTACAAGCAATAATGAGAGATATGGCCCTTGATAAATTTAATATTAACTACGAATTGAAAGAAACTTCAGAAGGGCATGGCCCTTGGTTAAAAGGAAGAGGTGCTGAAATCTATGTTTCAAATATAAAAGTGGGTGAAATTGGTGAGATTGATCCTCATGTCTCTAAAAACTTTGACTTAAATGTACCAATACATGGTGTAGAATTGTATCTGGACACATTAATGGAACTTGTACAAGACCCAGTTCATTGAACTTTCAGTGAAAAATGGTTTAGAGTAAATATCCCTAGGAAGCATGTGAGCCGATTTTCAACCATTGTAGTATTGTTACTACTTTTAGGGCTTCTACCTGTAACAATACCTGCAGAAAATAACGTTGAAGAAATAAAAATAGAATGGGAAAATTCAGGAGAAATTACCTTTTTGGTTCCAAGTAATCAATGGTTCCAGTTTGGGCTCGGAATAAATAGTACTGCACTTTATTCACAAAACATATCCATAGAGATTATTGGTGATTCAAGTTGGGGAATTAATGATAGTATATTTGAAATAAAGAATGAAGAACTTTCTAATCAAGATTCATTTAATTTAGATGCTAATGAATCAATAAATATTACTACTAAAATATTTATTCCTGAAATTGAAAATGGTTTGCCACTTTCAGAAATTGAATATCCATTTAAAATTAAAGTTTCAAATTCATCTGGTGCGATGAAATTCTGGAATTATGCAATTTCCATTTTGCCAAAATATTCACTAACAATTGATGAAATTTCTGAAAAGCCATACATTGAACCATATGGAACAGTAATCCATGAAATAAAAATAAGAAATACAGGAAATATAGAAACTCAATTTAATTCCCAAATATTACCAATTGATTCGGATGGAAATATAATCCTCACTAACGAAACAAACCGATTTGCTGAAAATGGTTGGAATGCCACCCTCTCTGGATGGGTTGAAGCATTGTCTTTAGAACCAAATGAAAGCAATGTATTCAAAATTACACTTAATTCGCCATACCTATCAAATAGTAATTTATCACTGCTATTGCGTATTAATTCAAACATAGGTGAGATTTCTGAAGACATATACTTGAATACATCCATACTTACAATAAAGAATTCAGAAATAATGCTCACAGACATAAATTGTGAAAATATAATCTTAAGTGAATCATGTGAATTAAATTTGAAAATAACGAATACTGGAAATTATATTGAAAAAATACAACAAACTAATTGTTTTTCAAATTCTGATTTTATTTCATTTAATAACACAAACCCATCAAATGAAATTAAACTTACAGAACATAAACAAACTAATGAGATTTTAAATCCAAATGAATTTAAAGATATAGGAGTTGAATTGAAATTAAATAATTTAAGAACAGAAATTACTGCGGGAACAATAATTACAATTTTATGTAATTATTATTGGGAGAACTCGACAATAATTGATTCAATTGAACTAAACATAACAATTGGTGAATATTTTGAAATCAATTATGATTTGAATCCCAATTCTTGGATTGAACAAAATAAATTATTCATCTCAACAAATTTACAAAATAAAGGAAATGTACCCGAAAGCTTTGCGGTAAGCATAAGTGTAAGCCATGAAGGAAATCATGGTCTACTGCCACCAGAAAATTCAACTTATGATTTAAATTCCTCAAGAATTAGAGGCTTTGATTTATTAGAGTTAAAACCGAATGAAAATTTCAACATTACTGGATGGATGGACATACCTCCATCCAATATTGAAAATGAAACTTTGTGGATTTCATTAACAGTATACACATACTCTGATTCATTCGAGAATACATGGAAGGAATATTTGGCAACAATTGGAACAGGATCTGAAAATAATTCAATTGAAGAAAGTAATGAAATATCTAATTTTAACAGCCTTAAAAATTTATTCAATGCATATGGATATTCAGCCGTAGCCATAATTATTTCAATAATTATGATTTATAATGCACTAAAAATTAGAGCGCAAAGAAATCAAACTGTTTCAATAAAGAAAAGTACTAAAAATAATGATTGGATGTCTACCTTCCATAATAAAAAAAATAAAGAGTTGAACCTTGAGTCTCCAACAATAAACAAAAATGAGTTCCAACAAATGTTTTCTGAAAAATCAGGACATAAAAATATTGAAAATACACCCATGCCTGGAAAAGAAATTCTAAAAGATGCAAATGAAAAAATAAAGAAAATTAATACAAATCAAGAAGATGAACAAATTAAATCAATTGATGATTTACTAAATGATATCAACATGGATGAAGAATATGATTACTAGGTGAAAAAATGTACCATATTGGTGTTGATGAAGCGGGGAGAGGTCCAATGATTGGACCATTGGTTGTAGCAGCGATTGCGATTCCTAAAAATGACCTAGAATTACTTAAGGAAAATAATATTACAGATTCAAAAAAATTAAGCCCCAAAAAAAGAGAATTAGCTTTTGAACAAATTGAGAGTTTCATCGATAAAAAAGGTTGGATTAAACATATTACTATTTGCAACCCGATAAATATTGATTTTGCTATGGAATCTAGCAATCTTAACCTTCTTGAAACTGAACTATTTGCAAATTCAATAAATAATCTAAACATTGATTTTTCTAGTAAAGGAAAATTAATTCTTGATGCATGTGATGTAAATCAAGAAAGATTCGGAAATAGAGTGACTAATCTCGTAAATAAATGGCCTTGGAAGTCTTGGGAATTAATAAGCATTCATGGGGCAGATAAGACACATAGAACGGTTGGTGCTGCTAGTATTATTGCTAAAGTAACTCGGGACAAACTTATCAAAGAAATTGAAGCAAATTTGGGAATAAAAATAGGATCAGGATACCCATCAGATCCTACTAGTAAAAAAGCGCTCTATGAGTTATGCAATGGAGACCTACCGAATGATTGCCTTAGATGGAATTGGGCAAGTATTCGTAATCATTGGGAAAAAGAAAAAGGCACTAAAATTCCAAAAAGAGATTTTAGTAATATTGACCCAAAGCTTTCAAGTCAGTATCGATTAAGTGATTATTGAATCTATATTAAGCGTCCATTTCAATAATAAGAGCCATGTGGAATGTACAATGGCTTGGTCACCTGATTCAAAATTGATGGAAAATATTTACCATCTTTCTATTCAAAACTCATTGCAATATGAGGGGAAAGGGCAATTGGGCTCAGTCATGGGAAAAGTAATGGGAACATTTCCCGAAGCAAGGAAACATGCAAAAGAATTAACTGGAATCATCAAAGAAAATGTTGAAAAAGCAAATAATTTAGCAAAAGAAAAAGGATTCGAACATTTAAAAAATATATTAGAAGAAAATGCACCAGAGCTTCTTGAAAAGAAAGTTAAAGAAAAGAGAACTGGACTTCCTGATTTGAAAAATGCAGAGGACGGGGAGGTAGTCCTAAGATTCGCACCTAATCCAAATGGCCCTCTTTCATTTGGTCATTCACGCGGAGTTGTAATCAATAGTGAATATGCAAAAAGATATGACGGAAAGTGGATATTGAGGTTTGATGATACTGATACGGTAAGAAAACCACCCTTACCAGAGGCTTATCAGTTAATTCAAGAAGAAGTAGAATGGCTTACTGGAAAGCCAGCAGATAAAGTTGTAATAGCATCAAATCGTATTGAAACTTATTATGAATTTGCTTCTAAATTAATTAAAAAAGGAGGAGCATATGTATGCACACTTAGTGCAGATGATTTTAGAGAATTTAGACAAAATAAAACAAATTCTCCAGATAGATCCAGATCTCCAGAGGAAAATTTAAAATTATGGGAAAAAATGCTTAATGGTGAATTTTCACCTGGAGAAGCTGTGGTACGAATAAAAACTGATATGACATTACCAAATCCAGCATTAAGAGATTGGCCTGCTTTAAGGATTCAAGATACAGAAAGTAACCCACATCCAAGAAATGAAATTAAATCAAAATACAAAGTTTGGCCATTATTAGATTTTCAAAGTGCTATTGAAGATCATTTACAAGGAGTTACCCATATCATAAGAGGTAAAGATTTAATGGACTCTACAAGAAAACAAACTCTATTATACAATCATTTTGAATGGACTTATCCTGAAACGGTTTACTGGGGAAGAGTTAAAATTCATGAATTTGGTGGTTTTTCAACTTCAGGAATGAGAACTGATATTGAAGAAGGCAAATATATAGGATGGGATGATTCGAGACTCCCTACACTTGCAAGTATGCGTAGAAGAGGGTTTTCAGCAGAAGGATTACGGAATTTTTGGATTGAATTAGCATTGACTCAAAAAGACATTTCTGCATCAATGGCAACAATATATTCACATAACGTAAAAATAATTGATGAATCAACACCACGATTGTTTTTTGTCAGAGAGCCTATTGAAATAAAATTGGAAAACGGAAATGAAGAAATACCACTCGTGTTTGAAACTCAAGTACATCCAGAAGATATGTCACTAGGATTAAGAAAATGGAAGATTTCAAATGCAAATACAACAATTTATCTCGAAAAAATTGACTTAGAACTAGCAAAGAAAAATAATAATAAAATACGTCTTAAAGATTTTGCAGATATAGAAATAATTGAAAATAAAGCAAAAATCACTAGTATTGATCCTAGCGAGAAATTACCAATCATTCATTGGCTAGATTCCAATAATTGTATAAAAGCAACATTAGAAACTACTACTGGAGACGACTTGAAATATATTCATGGGATGTTAGAAAAATCTAACCATGTAAAATCGCAATCCATAGTACAATTAGAAAGAATAGGCTACGCTAAACTAGAAAATAAAAATGAATTAATCTTCTTACATGATTAGTTAGAAAGTGCTTCTCTGTAATCATTTGGACTGAAATATCCTGCAAAACTACCATTGCCGTCTACTGCAACAACTGCATGTGGTTTTCTAGCATTCATTTCAGAAACAATTTCAGAAACTTCAGTATCAAGGCCTACAGCCATAATGTCAGTATTCATATGAGAAGCACAAGTTTCCTTATGACAATCTAATCCTTCTGAAACGGCTCTTAAAATTTGAGCGTCTGCAAGCACACCTTTTGGTGCTTTATCTTTCCCTAATACGATTAAAACTCCTCTAGGAAGTGATAATAATTTCTTAGTTGCCTCTACCAAAGATGTGTCTGGTGAGATTGTGTCGTGTTCATCGGTGAGAACTAATTCTGATACCTTCATGTAAATCCCCTATGGTACACCTCAACAAGAATGGCATTATGAACCTTGTCAAAGCAAAGAACAATAATTCGTAAGGTTGAAACGGAGCAACAACTTCCGGACACCATGGCAATAGAACGATTGTTAAGCGGATCTATTCAAGAACGTATAGAAGAATTGCTTCGACCTGAAGACTTAATCATGGAAGCAGCAAGAGATTTAGTTAAAGATGAAATTAAAGGATACATCAAACAAAAAATTGATGAAAACCCAGAACTAAAAGGTGAACTTAAAGAAACTATTGAAAACTATTTTGAAGCAAAAGCACGTTCTGCATTTGCAGAAGTTAAAGCCAGTCGTTCAGCATTAAAATTAGGTATGAATTTGCTTCCTGAAGAAATGCAACATGAATTTGCAGAATTAGTGATGAATATGTTTGAAAAAGAATTGGGCGAATTACTAGAAAGAGCACTATAAATTAATAATTGTTAATCTTTAATGGGTTTATTTCATATCCTCTTTGCACACCCCGAATCATAAAGAGGTAAGAATATTGAAACGAATATCATTATTTTTAGTCATTTTAATGACTTCTGCAATAATTCTTCCTTTTTCTAATGTGGGTGTTGCTTCAAGCGAAGTAGTATGTTGTGAATCAATACAATATGACATGATCTTTAGTGGTAGTTCCACAAATGGACTACTTTCACCATTTGAATCAAGTTTGGGAACCGAACAAAACTCGGAAGTTGGTTCAGCTATTACACAAGCAACAGAAGTTGGACGTTGGTCTGGGCAAACTAATTTTGGTGGTTCATATCCAAGCCATACTGCAACATTTATTCTACCATATCGTATAAATGATGGGGCAGGAGTTACAATAAATGCTACAGTAGAACTAAGACTAGGAAGCGAATCAAATACTGGTTCAACTGCACTTCCTCAAACATTTCTTCCTGGTGAAGAAGGTGTTTTAGAACTGGACATTGATGTTTCTGAGGGGACATTATTGGCTGAGGATTCAATAATTGTTATTTTCTCAGTACAAGAATTATTACTTCCAACAGGGCAAAATCCATCAATTAAATTCTTATGGGGTACAACACAATACAGAGGAGCAATTAGTATAGAAGCACCACTATTCGACATAGATATAGAAGAGCCAATTATCGAAGGGCGTTCTGCCCATATACCTGTTAAATTTAATTCTGGATATGGAGCACAACTTATTGCAGAATCTAATTTTGAATTCTATGCAAATGGAAATTTAATTGAGCAGTCTCCTGTTTCAACTCAAGGAAATCTTCTAACTTGGACTTGGGCTACTGACATAAGTATTGATGATGGAAAATTTCCATTTAGTATTAAAATTAATTTTCAAAATGGAACTACTGTTACTGCAGAAATTGAATATGATATTGAATTCGGAGAAAGTGAAGGCAATAGTTACTTTTATCCACTTACTGAACCAATAAGAACTGGCGGCACAGATTTAGATGTAAATGTTGAAGTTGACTTATCTACAGACATAGAAAAAACAATTACTCTCCAACTTCAAGAAAATGTTGCTTTTTGGATAAGATGGGGACTGGATAATATGGGTAACCCGAACCTAAATTCAACTTCATGGCTTAGAAATCTTAATCCTGCAAATTCAGAGTACTATCAAAACAGAATTATTGACAATGCAGAAGTGAGTAGTTTTGAAACACAAATAAGGCAAACAGAACTAAACAATTTCCTAAGCCAAGGGCTTGGTATTGATTCTAGAAGATTACTTGGGCTAGAAAGGGCAGATTTCGACTATGTTGGTGTCGAATTAGTTCTTAACGGTGACGATACAGTAAGCAATACTCCTATAACTTTAACTTTCAAAACAAGACAAACGAATACTGGTGGACAAGAACATTTGATGTTAGATAATTTCATCAAACCTTATTTTGAAGAAAGTGATCGGATTTGGAGTTCAATTAATTATAATTTCTTATTAAAAACTGATGCAATTAATGGTGTTTTTGTAATGGATTTCACTGATGTTGAAGTCACACAAACAAGATTAATATTTACACAAAAAATAACCGCAAGTACAACATTTACTCAATCTGATTCTCCACAATTATGGGTGCAACAAGGAGGGACTCCAATAGATTCTCCATTAGCGATATTTGTAATCTGTTCAGGTATTGTAATTGCTGGTTTAATTATTTCATTACTTCTTTCAAGAGAAAAAAATAAGATTATTCTAATTAGTGAAATCATCATCTTTAATGCAGTTGGTTTCTTGATTTATTTCTTATCATTAGAATTCATAATAGTATTAATTAGCGCAATTTCCAGTTCTGGTTTATGGATATTAACCGCAATGATGTCAAATACAAAGGATGATGATGCACATTCTAGAATTAGTGCCGATTCTTCAAATTCAGATTACCCTTCATTTGATTGCCCAAATTGTTCGGCCTCAATTAGCATTACATCAAATGAAAGACCATTACGAATCACATGCTCTGGATGCAATAAGGTTTTGAAAATAGTAGATTAGGAAATTACCCCTGTTCTTATGACTTCATCGACCAATCTGCTTGCTGAAACTAATTTTTGAGAACTGCTCCTTAACTCTCTTTGGGCTTTACTACATTGACTTGCTAAATCTGAATTCCAATTTTCAGTAATGACTCTGTGCCAAATTAATTCTTCCAATCTTGCAACTCCTATCGAGCTTTTCAATAATGGTTTTACAATCTCTGATAATCTTATGGATTGTTCCTCTAAATCTATTTTATTCCAACTATTTTTCAAATTATTTAATTCAATAGAATCTATTCCAGGCAATTCAATTAAATCAAGTTCAGAAACTTCAGCTATAGATACCACTGAAATTTCACCTTTTTTCCTAAGAGTATCTCTAAGAACGGTAAATACAGGGTCATAAGTAAAGTCAAGGTTTTCTCTAAGCCAATTACCTGCTAAAATCAAAGGTAATAGTTTGTTAACTCTACCTCCACCAATCATTAATGCTAAACATGCTGAAAAACCAACAATATCTAATTTACCAACTCTATTTTTTTTGTTTTGACCTAAGGGAATATTGATTTCTTTAGATTGAATTACTTTAACAATCTCATCGTTAAGTGAAGTTAAATTAAAGAAAATATGTAAATTATCCTCGAGAATAATTTTGGAATTTACATCTTCAACTAGTTTTCTATTATACAATATTCCATGATCCAAAAATGAGGCTTCCAAAAAAGATAATGAAAGTAATTGATTTAGTTTAGGTTCAGCTACTAAAGTAATTCTTTTTGCGTTCATAATTAATTTGAAAAACTTATCTAAATCAGATTTTACCTCCGAAACAAAGGGAAATAAATCAAATGGTTCCATAATTCTGTTGAGAAGAATTAGGTTCTTGAACATTAACTTTTCAAGCAACCATTAAACGTACTTGCTTACGATCATATTTCCAATCTTCAGCTAATTTCCCTTTTGATTTGTAATACTTTACTAATCTGCGTATTTTAGCTTCTGTTAATTCAAGTTGACGTGAATTATGTAAATCTTTACGATTGATTTCTAAATGATTAACTAAAGACAGAACTTTTTGAAGTAGATTCATTAAATCTTCAGGTGTTTCTGCAGCC
Source organism: Methanobacteriota archaeon (assembly GCA_949514915.1). GTDB lineage: Archaea > Thermoplasmatota > Poseidoniia > Poseidoniales > Poseidoniaceae > MGIIa-I. The sequence continues at coordinate 21,587 of CATFLP010000051.1, forward strand.
TTACCTTTTTCAGAAAGTATCTGATTAATCCTCATACCACATGCCTTTCTTACATCTGGGACTGCATGCTGATCTCTCAAAATTGTACCAATAACTGCAGTACTATGTCCTTTTTCAGACAGTTCTATAACTAGTGATTTGATTTTTTTTGCATCTGTTAATGCCCATTTAGGAAGCGCTTCTGAATGTGGTTTTGTTGACCCACTTCTACCTTTTCTACCGTTGTGTATACGTGCCATACAAATCCCTAAGCGACTCGGCGAGAAACTTCCCCTTTATGAACGGTTGCCTTAAATTACTTTGATTTATTTTCTAAAGTCTATGCCTTACTTTAGCTAACCTTCCACACCCATTGTTCCATTCCCATGCTGGTGCTTGTGCGATTCCAGAACCAATTAAGGCATCATCTTGAGAATATAATAAAACTACATCACCCACTCTTATTAAATTATCAAAAGAAATTACCATCGGGGCAAAAACGTCTCCATTCCAATCACCATCTAATTTTATTTTTGCACTTGGCAATGTATTTTTTCCTGCTAAAACTGGCAAGGCAGCCTTTGAAAATGAAAAACTTGAATTTAAATGATTCCATCTTGCAAATGGTTTACCTTCTTTTTCAATTTTCCAATGTGGTGGTTTCCCTGCTAATTTAGTTCCATCTAACCAACTAAAACTACCATAATGCCATTTGGAGATCATTTGATATTCTATCATTCTATTTACCTTGATACTTTGTTCTTGAATTCCTAATTCTTCTTTGGCCTTTTTAACTTCGGCTGAAAAGGTTTCTTTATTAGTTTCTATAACTTTAATTCCACAGAATTCATTGCCTAAATCAAATCCAGAGTTATTTATAATTAATTCAAATTTCACACGATCTAAAATCCCTGAAAGTGAATTCTCTACAATCCTAATTTCCTCTGCATCCCAATGCCCTGTCACTGGAATATCATAATTTGCTGCGGGCCATAATTCCTCTAATTCTCTTGGAACTAATCCCAAAGGAGATGTAATACTAATTTCTGTTGCTGAAATATTTCCAATCTCGTATCTATATCTTTTATGTGATCTTGAAATCCTATACGGTTTTTTTGCTGAACAGGGCAATAAAATTAACAATTTTTGTCTTGAATTATGAGGCACATATTGAGAAGAAACTTTCCTAGTCCATTCCCTAATAATTGGATCTGATCTAACAGAAAGAGAATTACACTGTAAAACACGATCCCTAGAAGCGTGACGTGTCAAAGATTCTATTTTTCGATTTTCTAAAAGATAATCATGAAATCTTAATTGTTCTACTAATTTCGGATAATTTAGCACTCTTTTTTCTACTAATTCTCTTAATTTTAATTTTCTAATTGATTCTCTAATAGTTACTATTTCATTTTTCCATTCTTCAACTTGCAATTCAAATAAAAAATCTCCTTCCAAATCTAACTCTATATTTCTTGGCCCATTTGAAGTTAATAACATTCCAGCTGAATGTGCTTGCCTAGAACGTGATAAATCATGTAAATCTACACCTAACCATGTAAGTAATGCAATATTGTCTGGGCCGGATAATCCAGGACACCAAATTAATGCAGAAGGAAATGTCTCTCTTACAATTAACATCGCCTCTACAAACTCTTTAGAGCGATTAGCTAACTGAACTGCATCAGTAACGATAACTAAAGAAGGTTGTTTAAGATTTACAATATCTGAATCCTGCATCATTCTTTGTAAAGATAATGATAAGACTGGGGTTGAGGACCCATCGCTTTTTATTTCTGTCTCACTAAGAGTAGGAGGAAGTACATTTCCTTGTTTAAATTCCCAAATAGGAGATGGTTCTTCAAATGGGGGTGAAAGTGCTCCTCTTCCCTTAATTAAAAAGTTAGGTGGTAGTGAATCACCAATTCTTGAACATTTAAATGGGGCTAAATTAACAGGCAAATCATAATCATCATCATACAAGATTAAAGCTGGTGTTCTTGCTAAAGGTTCCTTTCGGTTTCCTAATTTAAAAATCCTAGCATATCTTTGCCTCGCGGAAATATCAAGCCCGAATCCATCTCCGCCCATAGACCCCCCATCTGACTCATTACTTTGAATCATTTGAAAAAGTAAAGCACATGGGGCAACTATGAACTGGAGAAATTTGTGCTTGATTTCATTATTTCTCTGTTCTGTAATTTTACCAATGATAAGTACAAATACTAATGCAGAAATAATTGTAGAAACCATAGATGCTCCAGAAAGTATTCCCAGTCCTCAGACAAATCACAACATTTCAGCAATTACAATTAATGCTTGTGAGCCTGTAAATTGTGTTTTAAATAACTCCATTTCAAATTTTCAAGAAATTAATGGCGAGTTTATAGATTCAGAGGATAAAGACGTATATTGGATTAAATCAAATAGTTTAAACAAACAAGTTTCTTATGAATTATGTATTAATTCTTCAACAGTACCTGTCTTAATCAATACATATTCAAGAAATCAAAATGAAAATCTTATTGAAGAATTGACGGAACCACTTATTTCAGAAATTCCTGCTACAAATCAAATTTGTAATGACATTACAGCGATTGATGAAACTAATGAAGAATTATGGATAAAAATTAAATCATTATCTACTTCTGGAAACTATTCAATCATAGTAAAAAGTAATCAAATAGGATCTGTAGGACAAGAATTTATTGAAAATAACACTCATATCTATTACAAAAATAAAGGAATAAACATTAATTCTTCAAATGAAAATAATTGCAATAATGATATGGTTTGTATTAATGTACTAAATCATTCAATTAAACAAAGTCAATTATGGAATTTAGATGTACTAAGTGATTTCAATCATACTATTCAATTAAATTGTATAATGACTGATGGTGAAAAAATAAATGACTGCATGACATTTGAATCTCAATATAAAGTAAATGATCTATTTTTATCTTACATTAATTACTATTCACAAAAAAATGTCAATGAAATTGAAATTATATTGATATTCTTCCAAGATGACGACAATAATAGAAAACCATTTAGTTGGAAAATAAGTCATTCTCTGAATAAAAATGGTGATCCTTTTATGGATTATGGCGGTGATGCCCCAGGAAATCTCACACATTTTAATTGTGACATCTATAAATGCAACGAGTTTGAAACAAATACTGGATTAAAATATGTTGGAAGTATGCCACTAAGTGTTTTTGATGAGGCTGATACATGGATTTTAACAATTGAAGGAGATGAATTTGAAACTTTTTTAGTTGAAATAGAGTTACTATGTGACCCAGGTTCTATTATGTTAGAAATTCATTCTCCAAATTCAAATGGTTCCATGAATATTACATATCTTGTCCCCACTACTTCAGCATTAGAGAAATTGCAAATAGAAGTTTCTCCAGGTACACATTATGTTAAATTAATCAATCTTGGATTAGGAAATATTCTAAATTGGTCATATGGTGATTTAAATCTACCAATTATTAACTATGAAATTCAAATAAAATCAATTAAAAATCAAACTGAAAACAATACATTTTTTGTAAGTGAAGAATTATTATTTTGGGACAATATTTTACTTTGGTTCATGGGTTTCTGTTTCATTTTGCCAATGATTTGGGTTCTATTTAACATAAGGAAAGATTCTCAAAGAATGGAATTAATATTACATGACAGAGAAAGATTAGCGAGATTAAGGTCAATGAAATCTGCTTCTACTTCTGAAATTAATGAAGTGAAATCTGATTTGTCAATATTTATTCGAGCAATTACTAAACTTGATTGGAATGTACTGTTGGAAACATGGGGAGTTCCAGAGATAAGTTATGTTACCAAATCAATAAGTATTAACTCATGGAAATTAGATTCTGCACTAGCCAATGATAATGGAATTCCATTGCTAATCATTATTGAAACACATGAAACGGATTGGGAGATTGCAGCTCTAAAATTTGAATCAAAAAATAATATTGAATGGAAAGTTGTTTCAATACAACCGAATCTTCTAACTAGAAATCACGAAGTATTTCTTGACACTGTAAAAGTTGGAAATAAAGTGATTTTAGAAGTAGAATTAAAAGGCAAAGCAAAAGATATTCAAATGCATATTTCAGGAATGTCTGAAGGAAAACCAGTAGCTGTAAAAACACCCAATTCAATGGGAGTTTATGAAGAAGAATGAAATTATTCTTCGTTTTCAATTGACTTATTCCATGATTTATGTATTTGCAACCAATATACAAATGGAAGACTCCAGAAAGTACCTCCCGCCAGCCCAAGAACAATTAATGTAGCCAATGAACCTAAATCACTGTTTGGCAATCCAAGTGTAGCTCCAAATAATGGTATTATCGATGTAAGGAATCCTACTGGAATAAGTATCTTAATGTCTACTTCAGGCTGCCCTATCTGTTTCATAATTTGATTAGATATTACTGCAGAAATAGCAACTAGTAAGAAAAAACCACCACATAGACCAGCAAAAGATCCAGGGTCAATCGCTGCAAGAACAAATACAAGAACTATGAATATCGCAACAAACATTCCTGTGAGAGCGCCTGAAACGAGAATGTTCTTCCAATTCATTCCAATCAATTTGCTCCAATTCCAGCAATGAAATTGATTGCACTACCATCAAATAACATATTTGAAAGCAAATACAAAGTACCAATTACCATTGTTATTCTTAAACTATTAGACATCTCTTTTGAATTATCATTCAAGCAGAAAACAAGTAATCCTAATACGATAAATCCAGGCCCTACTGAGGCCCAATATACTGCATTACCTTCATCTTGGCTTCTATCTTTTAGATGCTGTGTTTGTAAATCTTCATATACATCATAATCTTTAGTAAAATTCTCTATTTCACCTGCTTCTAATCCATTATCATCCACATCATAATCATTTTGATCTGGAGCAGTTGGCCCCTCTGTATATGCTGCAGAATGAGCATATCCTGCAGACATAATCATCATAATAAATCCAATTAAAATGAAAAATTGTGTAGTTCCTTGAGATACCCACCAACCAATATCACTCATTCTCTCTCCTCCGCTAGGAGGTTTGTTCATTGGCATTTTTGGAGCATTAATAGGTGGTGCACTTCCAACACTTGTCGCTCCAGGTGTCGCAGGAACCCAATTGCTTCCATCATACATCCATTGTCCGTCTTCACTTAATGTCATGTCATTAGCGACATCAAGACATCATATTAATTTGTCCGAAATTACTTCTATCTCTCCATTATTTATCGCCAATAATCTATCACTCGGTATTTTTTCCCATTTTTCATTAGTTAATTTCTGTGTCGAAAGAAGAATTGCATTACCATATAATTTTGATCTTCTAAGCATATAGATTGGTTTTCTTTGGTAATGGTTAAACACATACATCATATTTCCATCACTTAAAATTAAATTAAGATTTATTGTACCCACATAAGAATTGAAAATTTCACGTATTGCTTTTTTAATTGCAGGATATCTTCCTTTAATTGAATTAGAATTTTGATATTCAATAAGATAATCAATGATTTCATTAAATATACTTTCAGAGTCTGTATTTCCTTCTGCCTTAGGATGTCCTCCAGCTCCATCAACCCATCCATTGTGAGCAAGTAACCAATCCCTCCCATTATGATGGCGTTTAAAGGGATGGCAATTACATTCACATTTTTCTCCATGTGTTGCCCATCTTACATGAGAAATTATATTATTACTACTTGCCATATCAATCGTTTCAAAAAAACGTCTATCTAAATCTGCTCTTGTTGGAGCCCTATACACAATTGCTTCATTCTTATCAAACCAACCAATTCCCCAACCATGAGGGTTATTACCTCCAAATTCTGAAAAAATGGGAAGGCTTTGAGTGGCTCTATCAACATCATTACAACTTAATCCAAATAAATCACACATACATTAAGTATTAAACAGGGTCATATTTTAAGTCTACGGTTTTATATCAATACTCTTTCGAACGTAATATTAGAGGGTGCATCAATATGAATCCAGATTTAGAGGGAAATCCTAAATGGTGGGGGGGAAGAATTCCTGACAATCTTGTGCTTAATGAATTCCATCCAAAACAACTGATTAATTGGAAAAGAAAACGACTAGAACCATTACTTAGTAAATTACTCTTTCCTGTTTGCTGGAGCCTACTATTATTAGCCATTGGAACCTTATTTTCGTTACTCAGCTACAAAACAAACTTCCCTCAATTATTTGGTCTAATAATTTTAATTCTTGGACCTTTTTCATTAGGATTCTCTATTCTATACATCAGCAACAAACATGAAAAATCAAAACCAATACATGTATTATTAAACTTATTTGGAAGAAGTAGGATTTTGTGGTTTACGATTATTATGTTCATTTTGATTACTAGTATAATTCAAAAACCAAATAATTTCATATTTTGGAACTTAGCAATTTTGCCTTCGATGATACTATGGATTGAATGGCTTGCATTTGGCTCATATTATTTCAGTTCACCTTCTGCAATATGGATTATGAAATATAATTCAAAAATGGATTTGCCGATGAATGAATTAAAAACAAATGGATGGGATTGGCAATCAGATAGTCTAAAACCAAAAAATGAATCTTTTGCAATAAAAACATCAGAAGGAAATTTTCTTGAATTATCTTCAATAAATCTTGGAGAAGAAAATATTTTAGTACTTTCATGGTGGCAAAAGGGAGGCATTAGAAGTGATCCATTTGTGGCTAAAAAAATGAAAGCATTAGCAATTCCTGGGTTAACAAATAAATTAGGTTATTCAATAAGTGATTTTGATTTGAAAATGCTAGATGGAATTGGATTTTTAGATAAATATTATGTAAATCATTAATTAAATTTCATTGAAATTTATTTCAACCTAATCATACTCGCTTGCAATATGGACGTAACAATACTACTTGGTTCTAAATCTGATATGCCTGTTGCTGAAAAATGCACAAAGATACTTGAACAGTTCGATGTATCTTACCAATTGCGTGTAGCTAGTGCACATCGCTCGCCCGCTTTTGTTGAACAAATTGTACATGATGCTGAAGCTGACGGTTGCACTGTATTCATAGCAATGGCAGGACTTGCTGCTGCTCTACCTGGGGCAGTTGCTGCACTTACTACTAAACCTGTAATTGGTGTCCCTTGTGGAGGAAGAGTTCCTTATGACAGTCTACTGTCAATCGCTCAACTACCTCCTGGTGTTCCAGCGGCAACTGTAGGTGTTGATAGGGGAGATAATGCTGGTTATTTAGCAACCCAAATTTTAGCACTTGGAAATGAAAAATATGCTGCCGCCCTAAAGCAGAACAAACTTGATCAAATTGAAAGAGTAAAGAAAATGGATGCTGAGGTAAACGGTAGGGATGCTTGATGTTTAATTCGGCATCATTCATTGAAGAAGCCGCTCAAAAAATGAAAGATGATATTGATGATATTGCTATAATTGCCTGCTCAGGTGGAATTGATTCTACAGTTGCTGCTTGTATTGCTAATTCAGCCGTAGGTAATCTTCTCCACTGTGTATATGTAGATACTGGTTTTATGAGAAAAGGTGAAACTGAAGAAATTAAAAAAATGCTACATGATTTAGGATTAAATCTTACAGTTGTTGAGGCTTCTGAAAGATATTTTGAAGCATTGAAAGGAGTAGAAGAACCTGAGGCAAAACGTAAAATCATAGGAGAGGTTTTTATTCGTATATTCGAAGAAGAACAAATAAAAGTTGGTGCTAAATATCTTGTTCAAGGAACTATTGCTCCAGACTGGATAGAATCTGGAGGAGGTGTTAGAGATACTATAAAATCACATCATAATGTTGGAGGTCTTCCAGATGATATGACATTAATTGTTGTTGAACCGCTTAGGGATTTATACAAGGATGAAGTAAGGGAAGTTGGAAGAGAATTAAACATACCTTCATCAAATAGACAACCTTTCCCTGGACCTGGACTTGCAATAAGATGTTTAGGAGAATTAACCAGAGAACGTGTAGAAATTGTTAGAGAATCTTGTGCAATAGTTGAAGAAGAGCTTGAATTAGCTGCAAAAAACGGGGAGATTGAAATCCCTTGGCAATATTTTGCAGCATTATTGCCCGTAAAGTCCGTAGGAGTTCATGGAGATGTTCGTGCTTATGGGGAAACTGTTGTTGTTAGAGCAGTACAAAGCCTAGATGGAATGAGCGCAAGATATTCTCCAATAAATCACAATGTTCTTCAAAAAATTTCAACACGAATTACAAACTCATTAAAAGATTCTGTAAATCGTGTTGTTTACGACATTACACATAAACCTCCAGGCACAATAGAGTGGGAATAAGTGTACATTTATCCGAGGCATTCAAACGTATTTATCATTTCGGAATACTAAATGAATTGGAGGGGGGGCGCAACAATAATGCTAATATTAGCATTATTTTTACCAATATCTGTACTTTCAACAAGTATAGAACCTCGCTCAAATAACTTAAAAGAAGTTAATATGAATTATTTAAATTCAAATAATGATGATGTAATAGATAGCGCATTATGGAAAAAAATATCATTAGGAAAACATAATGAAATTATTGAAATCATTGTACAATTTGATTCAGGCAATGCTGGAGAATTAGAAGAAGAAATATTGCAATCTTATGGTTTTACGCCCATATATAAAACAAAAATAGTTCCCTCGATTTTTGCTAAAGGTCCTGCCTCAAATATCAGTTTATTAGCCAATATTCACGAAATAAAATGGGTCGAATGGAATGCTCCAATGAAATATTATATGGATCAAACAATCCATACAATCAAAGCTATTAATGCATGGGATAGGCAAATTATCGACTTGTATGGATATCCCTCTTCAACTCAGATTATGGGAGATGGGGTTACTGTAGTAGTTGTCGATAGTGGAATAGATGCATCACATCCAGATTTAGATTATAATCCTCAAAGCCCAAGTAATCCTGTAAAACCTCAACCCGATGATAAAGTGATTTATAATGCAAAATTAAACCAAGGTGCGGGCTCAAATACACCTGATTTCTTATGGGTTCCCGCTTCAGATACAGATACGTCAAGTGGCCATGGAACTCATTGTGCAGGCACAGTCGGAGGTAACGGAGATGCTTCTGCAGGAAGTAGACTTGGGATTGCACCAAATTCATGGCTAATTGGTCTTTCAATGGGAGAATTAGCATTTACTATTGATGAATACTCTGCTTTAGAACATGTATATGAATTATCAAAACCTGGTTCATCTACGCAACAAGCGTGGAATATTAGAGTTGTTACAAATTCTTGGGGTCCTGGATTCCCATTTGATTCAATTGATGCAAATGATTTAACTGTACAAATTATTGAAAAAATAACGTATGAAAATAATGTTGCTGTAATTTTTGCTAATGGAAACGATGGAGGAGATGGTGAAGAAGATCAATCAAATATTTTTGCTAAGGTTCCAGTTTCTATCGGTGTTGCTGCCTCTAATAGAGATGGTGTCGGCATGTCTGATTTTTCTAGTAGAGGAGATATGACTAATCGTGATACATGGCCAGATGTTAGTGCTCCAGGTGTAGATATTTGGTCTGCTGCTGCTCGGGCTACAATGATTGGTGGAGGTACTGGAGCCGCAGACATAGGTTCTGGAGAATTAGACTACTATTATCTTGCAATAAGTGGTACAAGTATGGCAACTCCGCATGTTGCGGGGTTAGCAGCATTATTATGGCAAGCTGCTCCATCTATGATAATGAGTGATTTCGACGAAGATCTTGATTCCATTGGAAATCCAACATTACATGATCCTTCAGGAATTGCTCCACCCCAAGAAGCAGAAAGGAAAATTCACGAACTTGAAGTGATTTTGAAATTGACTTCAGATTATATTACAAAAGGAAATAATCTTGCAGAAAACAATAGTATTGGATTAAATAACCACACTCTAGATTATGCTCAAGGATATGGCATCGTTAATGCAGATAATGCCGTAGCATTAGCATTAACATTACAACGATTAAGAGATACGAATGGTGATGGATTAGTAGATAATGAAGAAGTTAATGTAATGGATGCTTTTAAAATTTTCAAAGAAACTATGATTACTAATTCGGAAACCTTCACAACATCAGGATTAAAAACTAGTTGGGGTGGTGATTTTGCAGTATTTACTAGCGAATCTGATTTACCACCTGCATCATCACATAGAAAAGAATTTTTTGTACCAAAAGGAACTACTATGGTTTATGCAGATTTAGAATATAATTCCATAGCACCATCTATCTTTTGTCCAACTTCAAGCATACTTCGTTTAGCATTAGATGCAGACGGTGATGAAAATTACGAAGAAACTGATATTGATGAACAGGAAATAACAATTGAAGGTGGTTCTGAAGAAGGTGTTTGGTGGGCAGTTGATGTTCAAGGGACATCTATAGGGAGTTGTTTAACTGGAGGTGATTTAGGTCCTCGTGCCACTTATACTGTTGAAATTAATCTTAGATTTAATCCAACAACTATTAATCTAGATGTAAATCAATCGAGAGGTTGGAAATCACTAGGAGATGGAGTTGCCGAAATAACAATGGAAAAACGCCAATACTTACATCCTGGTTTTGAAGAGCCTGAAGAAGAATTAAGTGGTTTAGATGGAATGATTAAATGGCTTCAAAAAAATTGGATTATTCCATTAATCATTGTTATTTTAATTATTTTAATATCAATATTTTTTAATGAAAGAAGCCAAGAGATTATTAAAAAATTCATTCAAATGAATAAAGAAACTCGGATTAAAAATATAAAAAATAATAATGAATATAATCCTGAGAATATAATCAATGCCGAAATAATTGAAGCTGAATTACTTTAATTTGAACGAAGGCATGAAATATCAATGTCTGGTGGGCCGATTGCTTGCCGTATTAGCTTAGTTGGTGGAGCGGCGGACTGTTAATCCGCAGGTCGCAGGTTCGAGTCCTGCATACGGCGCTTTTTTTCAACAAAATCAGCTTCTTCTGTCTTTAGCTTCATCTAATATTGCAGATTCTAAATCTGATTCAGAAATACTTAATTCGTTTCTAAGTGAGTCTACCTTTGATTTTACCTCTTTATTTGTTTTTTTAGGCATATGTAATTTCAACAAAATTATCACATCTCCTCTCCTTCCTCTACCATTAGGAAGCCCTCTTCCAGTAATATTCAATGTATGACCTGCCAAGGAGTTAGGTGGGATTTTCAATATTAGTGGCTTACCATCAATATGAGGTATTTCCACTGTTTTTCCAAGCATTAAATCTGGGAAACCAACTGGAAGTGACATTAGTAATTCTGAACCGTCTCTTTCAAACCAAGGATGTTGTTCAAGTGTTAATTCAATCTCTAGATCTCCTGCTACTCCGCCATGCTCTGAAACATGTCCTTTCCCTCGCATCCTTAATCGCATGCCAGTATCTACTCCTGGAGGTACATTAAATCGAATTGTTTGCTTTTTCTTTATTCTACCTTCTCCTCTACATGTTTTACATGGATTGATGATTGTTTTCCCTCTACCATTACAACTTGGACATATTCCACTTGTTTGTTGTACAAAAGGACCTACTTGGCGCGTTTGAGTTACTTGCCCTTGCCCACGGCAAGTAGCACAAATATCTACATCATCAGGAGTAGCACCACCAGTACCTGAACATTTTTCACATGATAAAAATGTGTCAACTGTGACTTCTTCAGAACCACCTTCGAAAGCCATTTGGAATGGTATTTTTTTCCGTACAAGAATACTTCTACCCCTACTTTGGCGAGTTCGTGAACTTCTGCCACCTCCTCCAAAAAAACTTGAAAATATATCCTCTAATCCTGAACCAAATAAATCTTCATATCTGATATCAAAGCCAGAAAAACCTCCGCCCATCCCTGGCCCAGAATGACCAAAACGATCATATTGAGACCTTTTATCTGAATCAGAAAGAACTGCAAATGCTTCTTGTATCTCCTTAAACTTCTCATCTGCTCCTGGTTCAGAGTTTTTATCAGGATGATACTTCCTTGCTAATGAGCGAAATGCTTTCTTTAGTTCCTTGTCATTAGCATCTTTACTAACGCCAAGCACCTCATAGTAATCCCGTTTACCCGCCATTACACTCAATCATGCGGACTATCCGACTGCTATGAATAATTCGCTAAAAAATGTAAATTATTTAGATGAACCACATACCTCACAATAATTTGAATCTATTGAATTCATATTGCCACAATCCCTACAATGCCAAGAATTAGCAACCATAGAGTCATACTCTGATGCCCCTCCAGATATCTCTTCAATGTTTTCACTAACCTGTGGATTATTATTCATTACAACATCAACTTTTTTGGGTAATTTGTCCTTTTTAGATAATTTCAATGCAGTCCAATCTAATACTTTATCCATTAATGATTTTTTTTCTCTATCCGCCACAGTAACTTTTTTGGATTTATCTTCGAGTGTTGTATCTCCCCTCATCCTCGCTGCAGCAAGATTAACATGATCTCTATCTGAAAGTAATGATATTTCTGCATTGGTATCTATTTCATTTCTAGCCTCCTGATTATCCATCATTAAATCCCCAATTTTACCTTGCATTTTTTCAAGTGCCTTTTGAGTAAGGGGGCCAACATTTGCAGAGCCTTCAGTAGTATGTAGTTTGAAACCATTATCTTGTTCCCATGAACCCGAATCTTCATTTTTATAATGCTTTGATAGTTTTTTCAATGCTTGAAGTCTATGCCATTCATGCCCTCTAACTGTTACAACTCTTTTGTAAAGAAGATACCCTGGAATTAAACCGACTAAACCTGCCGCCCATGCAGCCATGGGATCTCCATTCGATATTGCCTGAGCGGGAACAAAACCCACATTAGGGTGAAATAAAGCAAACATTGCAATTGCAGGCGCAAGTAAATATATCCATCCAAAAATACTACTTTTTGTATCCTGCATGTTAGATTCTAAAGCAATTAAACTGTTGAACCTTTCCCGTCAAAGTTTGTTTAATTATGTATTAGAGAAATAAAAATTATTTCCAAAAGCACATAATAAGTAATATTTTCTAAATAATAGTAAACATACCTATATATTGAAATTAAGTGGAACATTTGATAGCATGAGTGCAGATGAAGAGTTAAAAGTTGAATCAATAATTAAAGATGTTCAAAAAACAACCTTGAATGGGTTTTTAGGATTGTTTTTGCATTGTGCCTTGGGGGTTTTCATAATTGTACTTTTTATCGCAATTCCTGACGTTGGATGGTTAATAAATATATTAATTTTCGGACCTATATGGACTATTTATTGTAATTCATATATTGTAATTCATCCTAATGAAGGGGCAGCAGTACTATTCTTCGGAAAGTATTCTGGAACTGTAAAAACTGAAGGTTTTCGATTTTTCTTAAATCCATTTTTCGAAAAACGTAAGATTTCATTACGTATAAGAAATTTTGAATCGTCTCAAATTAAAGTAAATGACGTTAATGCAAATCCAATTTTAATTGGAGCCATTGTAGTTTGGAGAGTATATGATGTTGCAGAAGCATTATTCGAAGTTGATCATTTCGAAGAATATGTTCAAATTCAAAGTGAAGCTGCACTTAGGGCTATGGCTACAAAATATCCATATGATATTATTGAAGAAAAAGACAAAGGAGGAATTGCACTATCTAGCCATCAGGAAGTTGTTGCAACAGAACTTCAAGCCTCAGTAGAAGACAGATTAGAGAGAGCAGGAATTGAAGTTCTAGAAGCAAGAATTAGTCATTTAGCTTATTCTCAAGAAATTGCTCAAGCAATGTTACGTAGACAACAAGCAAGTGCTGTAGTTGCTGCAAGAAGAGAAATTGTTGATGGTGCTGTAGGAATGGTAGAATTGGCACTTGAACAATTAAGTTCCAAAGGAATCATCACATTAGACGAAGATAAAAAGGCTACAATGGTCAGTAATTTACTAGTTGTTCTTTGCTCAGAAACTGACACAACTCCTGTTGTAAATACAGGATCAATAAACCAATGAAGAGAGTGTCTTGGTACCTTAAAATAACCGAAGTGGCAATATATCCAAGAGTTGTCGGAATTATATGACCACACATAGTGAAGATGGTAGTCTGTACAATAGTAAAGTTTCAGAAGAAGAAATAAAAGAAACCCTTACAGAGGTATTAGATAAAATTTTTTTAGAATTTAGTGAAGAAATGTTAGTTGGAATGGCTAGAGAGATGAACATTGAAGCAAAAGGGAACAAAGAAGAACTTATTAATAGAATTATCAACAATATTATAAAAACTTCAAATTAAAAATATTCTAATGGGTTTTCGGATACACCCTCTACATCCGAATAATTCATCACTCAAATTTCTCTCGCATCAAGATAATCCAGCCTTAACCATCGGTATCGTGCCTTGAACGGGTGTTGTATTTGACAATATCTTAACGTCCCGATTCAAATCTTAGAGTTAAGGATTTAAATTTGCACCCTGTCTTTTGGTGCTTTTCCTCTTACAAAAAATCCATGTAAAAATCCAATACTAAATGTTGTATGTAACATAAAAAGAAGTATTGGAACTCCAATTAACATTGTGACTTTTTTCCATCTAAATGTTTCAATTATACCTGCAAATAATATCACAAACAGATACATAGCAGGAGGAATCCACCAAAATTTCATTCCAGACAAAAATAAACTAAGTGTTAGCAAAAAACCAAACCATGGAGCAATTTCTCCTAAAGGCATCCTCGTAGGATGTATTCTAACTAATTTAACTCTCCAAAAACCATTGCGATGCCCAAACCTTAACCATTGTAAAAAAGTTTGACGTTTTGTTACATGAATACAACTAATATCACTTCTCCAAATTTCCCAATCGTTTTTAATTAATCTCATATTAAGTTCTGAATCTTGTGCTGTTATCAAAGAGTCATCATAACCATCAACTGATTTTAATGCGTCTACCCGATAAATTGCTAATGGAGGTATTCTTGTTTTTTGTAACCCTTTGAATTGAGCATAAGCTCCACGACCACTCCCCAATGGGTTAGCCAGAGTGGCTTCAATTAAATTTGCCATAAAGGGCATCTTTTCTTCAGGTGGTTTCAGAATTGTTCCAACTGCTGCAATTTTATTTTCAGAACTATTCTGAAGTTTGAGAAATTCTTCAATCCTAACTTCAATATGATCTACAGGAAATGTTGCATGTGCTACTGTCTCAAAAACATATTCTGTATTCTCAGAAATTTTTTCAAATGCAATATTCCTTGCTTGTGAAACATACCTATTTGGATTATTTAATAAAGTAATTTTAGGCATTCCATCCGCAAGTTTAGATATGAAATCGTTAATTATCTCTGGAGTCCCATCTGAAGAATTACCATCTACAACATAGATATGATGTTTTGAAGCGGGATATGTTTGATTACAAAGGCTTTTGAGACATTTTTCAATGAAATCTTTTTCATGAAACGTTGGGATTACTGTAGCGATATATGGCATTGTACTCATTTATATCCCCCCTTAACATCTTACCGAATTTATCACTGATGTAAAAATAACGGTATTATTTCTAATTAATGCGCAATTACATTATATTATTTCTTATAGCAGTGACGTGAGTGAAATGGCTACAATGGATCTTAAAGCAATACTATATTCTGTTGATTCAAAAGAAAATGTAGAATTAGCAATCAAAGAATTGTTTCCAAATGCAATCATTCCAATAAATAAAAAAAAGTTTGGTGAGTTTCCAATTATTGAAGAAAAAGAAAATATTGAAATTAATAACATTGATTATTCATATTTTATTCAAAGAATACACGATACCAAGATTGCAGACACTGCACTTGATTGTATGAGTCAAAACATCATTGACAATTGCTCTACATTTGAAATCTCAAGACAAGCGGCATTAGCAGGAAAAATTGCATTTGTATTACCAAATGAAAAAACTCTAGGAGGTACATTTGAATTAACATTAAATTCTCCAAACTTAATCGCATGGATTGAAGAAGTTACCTGGCACAAAGGTAGAGAAGAAATCCCAAGAGAAGTGAATGATGATCTAAAAATGAGAAATGATGGAGTTCCTCAAGATTGGTTTTGAATTATGTTGACTAATTTTAAATTAGCTTCTAACCAATCTAATGACTTCAAATCCTCTATAGGCATCCATAAGATTTCTTCATGAACCATTAATTCAATAGGTGAAGAGTTCGTAGATATCTTAGAATTTATGGCTTTTAATTTCACAAAATATTCATCATACAAATGTGTAATTTCACCACAAGTCGAAACTATTTCAATATCTAATTTTAATTCTTCGATAATTTCTCTTTTCAGAGCATCACTTTCTAATTCATTTGGTTCAACTTTTCCTCCAGGAAATTCCCATTTAGAAGGATGTGGTTGATTAGAATCTCTTTTTGCAACTAAAATTTCTCCGTTTTCATTTCGAATTATTGCCGCCACTACATCAATGATTTTTTTATCGTTTATTTTTTTGATAATGTTAATAATAATCTCAATTTGTTTAGAAATAGGAACATATTCATTAGATGGAAGATGAATAAAAAGACATGGTAATTTCCTACCGAATCTATCACATAATTCCTGACTAAAGATCGTATTTAATGTGTGAAAATATGATTCATTACATACAAAAGTACCAGCATCAGAAGATAAAGAAATTTCAGGTGATTCTTTTTCTAAGAAACCTTCTACATCAACAGTAGAAACAAGTTTGCTTTTTGCAAACATGTCAATTTTTTTATTGAGTATTTGCCTTTTTGAATTGTCTTCAATAGTCATATGAATTTTATTTATAGCTTGTGTTTCTAAATTAATTGTCCTGGCTTTTTTACTAAATCCTAATTGTAATACGCAATCATATTCTTTTTCAATTATTAATTCACTAACATACTTTGAACCTTTTTCATCAACTGTTAAAATTTTAGATTCAATTTCAAAATTAATAATGTCTAATTTACTTATCTCTGTGACTACTTCTTTTGAAATATTATATGATGCGCCATCGAAAGGTTCGAACCCAGTCAAGAGTACGCGTGCCTTCCTCATAGAACAACGGTTATGCACCTAGTGAATAGCATTGCCGAATAATAATAAATTAAACAAAATAAGCCAAAACTTGACAATGTGTAATTAATTAGACATACTGAACAAGATGAGTGAATCTGAGATTATTGTACAAATTCCTAGTGAAATTGAAGATTCAAAAAAAGGTAATTTGTTTAGAGTTATTTTTGCACAAATGACCTCTGGTGTTGGCTTTTGGGGTTCATTACAGCCAATAATAGCAATTATCATTTCATTAGTGCCATTTTTATTCCTTGGACAGCACTTCAATAGGTCACATCAAAAAGGATTTGATTTTACTCTTCTACAACTACCTCTAGCATTAACAGGAATCCTTTGGATTGGTTTGTATTTATGGTCTATCTTTGATGCATGGAATGAAGCACAAAAATTTGTGTTAAACAAAATTAATAATTCAGTATAAGTAATCTTCAGGGTACCATAACTGATCAAAGGCTTGTATTTGTGAGTTCTTTAAATTCGACATATCACTTAAATCATCAGAGTCAAATTCATTTGGAAGTGTGCCAAAAATAATATTTGAAACATCACTTGTTTCAATAGCCCAATACATTACAGAGTCTTCATTAGAACTATGCCCTGGATGATCAGGATCCTCATGATCAATATTCGATTGATATACAAGATTCACTAATCCAAATAAATGTCCTAATTCATGTATTGTTACCGATGCTTCAATATTTTCCCAACTAGGTCTTTGAATTAAATTTTCAGATTCTTTTATGGTGTCTACAAAGATCATTACTGTGGATGCATCTACTGCAACTCCCAGAACATTTTCATTAGTATGCTTTCCACTCGGATACATGAAATGAAATCTAAGTTGATTACCATTCATTGCATCTGATTCTCTTGTTTCTCTCCCGATAAGCCTAATTTCATCATTTGTCCAA
The DNA here is from genome assembly GCA_949514915.1 of Methanobacteriota archaeon. Classification (GTDB taxonomy): domain Archaea; phylum Thermoplasmatota; class Poseidoniia; order Poseidoniales; family Poseidoniaceae; genus MGIIa-I. The sequence goes on from CATFLP010000051.1 coordinate 39,602, forward strand.
TCACCTTCATGTTCAAAATCTGTTAAGAATAACTCATAAGTTACACTTTGTTTTTCACATACACTACTTATTCTATCCACTAACATTTCTAAAGTTTCAGGACGTGGCTTTTGGTCTGATTCATAATCAATTTCAACAACAATTTCACTAAATTGGCTTGAATTTAAACATGCAAGTGCTAAACCACCTGGAACACCAAACTTTTCAGGCAATACTTCTTCACTTGAAAAACAACCAGTCAAAGAACAAGAAAATAAAATTAATATTGAAAAAAATGTGAATGGTTTTGAATTTTTAAGATAGCCCCTCACCTAAACCACCCTCAAAAATCATCTGGAATTTCAACAGTTGAAAATAGTTGCCCTGGTGATGTTGAATTTGAAAGTTGAGTTCTTACTAATTTTTCCCAACTTCTGAGCACTAACAATGAATCTGCCAAAGGTATTTCTTTTTGGTTTATTGAAGTTCTTATCAATGTATCAAGAATATCAATTCTATCTTCATCTAAAATATCAATTATTTTTTCTAAGTTCATTGATGCGTTAGTTTCTTGGTCTAAATCTTCTAATTCTAATGGCCAAGGTTGAATATATTTTTCAGGTAAAGTTTCATTATTAGACTTTGCAATCTCCATTAATTTATCACTCAACATCATTGTAAACTTTGCAATAACTAAACTAACTTCAACCAAAGGCATACTCAGCTGTTTAACTAAGTTTACAATATTTTCATGCAATATCAACATTTTTTCATTTGGATTTGTTTCAATATCCATACTACCACATCATAATGTGCGGTCATCATATCTTATTGCAGAAATGTCCCCTCTAACTCCATCATTCTCATCATTATGGACTTCATACCAATCAACCATCCAATCTCCATCAGTATCCCAGTTTGTCGGATCTGTTCCTTCTGCAGTAAAATCACCATCAATATCTAATACCCACCAACCAAACGGATATTGGCCTCTTCCAACATCTGGCAATACTGTGGAACTGGAAACTAAACCATAACTATCAGTCCAATCTCCTCTGCAAATGGAAACATCATCTGCTGAATCCATTACAAAGAAATCATCATCATTATCCTGAATAATCTTTGCATACATCAAATCTTGGCTGTCTCTTTTATTAATCTTTAAATAATTTTTATCCATTTCATCGTCTTCACCTAAATGTAACAACCATTTTCTAAATTGCCACCATTCAGTAATTTCAACTCCATCCCATTGTAAATCAAGAGACCTTACAAGAGTTGCAGAACGATAGGTATCATCTGTAATTGCATAAAATTCTTGGAAATTTGAGTATTCATTATATTCGCAAACAACACCACTGCAGTCCCAATCTCCATCATTATCTGGATCCAGTAATGCATCCGTTGGATCTCTTGGATCTAAAGTAAACCAAGCCAATGATAAATCTGGCCTCATGATATTAATACCTTCAATTTTCAGTGGCTTTTTCTGTATACTTTCTTCAGCCCCCACATCAACCCATTCTACTGAAATATATCTTTGACTTGAAAAATTATCTAATGTCTCATTCCAAGCCATTGCATATTCATACCAATCTGGCAACATATCCCAATCAGTATCATTATCCAATGGGTTTGTACCATATTTTAGAATCTCCCTTCCATCTGAAAGACTTCCATCTTGGTAATAATTTAATGTAAATGACTCTGTTCCCTCTCTTATTTTCATTTGGCTGTCATCATCACTATCATTCAAATGTGGATATGTTCCATTATCAAACTCCATACTATTTGTAAACGGTATGGCAATATTATCTAATCCATATTGACCACCTGAAATAGAAAATATATGATTATTCCAATTTCCTTGTGCTGCAGGTGTATCTATTACAGATCTATCGTACCAACCATCCTGATCAATATCATAATCTCCATCCAAAGGATTTAATGGATTTAATCCCCATCTTCCTTCGACAGTAAAAATATTATTATCTCTTGAAACCTGAATAGGTTCTGAAATATAAGTTGAATAGCAATATTCCCATCCATCTGGCATCCCATCACTATCTGAATCTGGGTGAGTAGGATCTGAAATTCCGATTAAACTGTTATTGAAATTATTTTCATTTAATTCATTAATCTTCTCTAATCTATCTTGTGTTACTGGAAAGCCATCATGTAACTTTCCAGAGAATAATTCATACAATCGATTATTTGCTTGCTCATCATTAAGTCCTTCTTCTTCTGAAAGTGCTTTTGTAGCATCTGTTGCAAAATCATAGAATCCTAACTCTAACGGTATATTATATCGTTCTGCTTCTTTACCATATGTTCTTGCTTGCCATTCCCTTAAATTCGAATAGACCTCATAAACAGCAATTTCCCCATCTCCATCACAATCATAAGAATCATCATCAAGATCAAGATAAATATCATTACTAATTAATGGATTCATAGACCAACGATTTTCTTCTAAATCCCATTCTGTAAACCAATATTCATAACCATCTAACATCTCATCCCTATCTGTATCATTATGTGTTGGGTCAGTAATTGAACGTAATGTCTCTAAAATCAGTGTTGGGGGATCTCCTGTTTGCCAATCAATTAAATCTAATTTAACTAATGTTGCTCTATTTTCTGTATTATTAAGTATGTTTCCTACACGTGAAAATTCTGTTCCAGACATTTGTTCTTCTGCATCTAAGTAAAAGATTGGTGCATCAGGTGGATGCGAAACTCCATTTTCAGGCAAACCATCTGTTAAAGACAACTCTTGACGATCAGTTAATCCATCATTATCTGAATCATAATCTCCATCTCCAGCAACTAATGGATTTAATGTCCAAATACCATCATTTGAATCCCAATCCGTTAGAAGCATCTCTAATCCATCAAGCATACCATCTCCATCTGTATCTGGATTGTTTGGATCACAACTCATGCCACTACTCTCTAAAATATCTGCATCAATAAATGATCCAAAACTCAAATTCGTGGTAATTCTCCCCCACACTTGAGTATCAAAACCACTTACTGTATTCGATTGCTTAATGTAATATTTTGGAGAAAATTGTAAATGTATTTCATTATATTCTGGGTTTATTGAATTATATTCTTCCCAGTTAGAATAACCATCTGAATCTGCATCACTATATTTATCATTTTCAGTCAATGGATTCAAAGTCCATTTATTCCCAACAACATCCCATCTAGCATGCCAAATCTCCCAACCATCTGGCATTCCATCATTATCTGAATCAGGAGAAATCGGATTTGCTGAACCTTTATCTTGATCATTTTGTGAATTTAACAGTGTTGGGCTAGCTAATTCACCAAAGGTAAATACAGGATCATATGAGTCATGAGTGCGCTGCCATAATTGAGTAAAAATACCAAATGGAAGTGTTGATGTTTCACTATCATTTTCATTGAAAAATGATGTGTCTTTAATATGATACTCAAGATAATTATTAAATTGCTCATCTGGTTCTAATATTCCATTATGATTTGCATCATAACCGTCTCCATCTGGGTTTCCAATAGCATCACTTCCATTTAATGGGTTTATGCCTTTTACATCGCTTGACCAATAACAAGAATTGCCATCAGGATCATTTGGATTATTATCTAGAGCTTCCCAACCATCTGGTAAAGTATCTCCATCACTATCTATGTTATTTGGATCTAAAGTACTCCATTCTAATTCTACAGCCTCAGCAGATTCTCCATGTGAATCAAATAAATTACCTGATAATCCCTCCAGATATATTTGACCCCAAGCAAATTCACAAATGTTGCTCAATCCATCACCATCTGCATCCCACAGTGCATCATCTGGCCTTAATGGATCTAAAGACCAATTATTACCTCCAGTGTATGTAGTACCTACCCATCTACGGTTTTCAATCTCCCAACCGTCTGGCATTCCATCTCCATCTGTATCATTATTCGTTGCATCTAGTGGCGAATCTGAGCCTCCAGTCAATAAATATGAATCGGCTGCACCATTATTTGCATCACAAACATACTCATGCTCAACAATATAATGACAATCAAACTCAGTCATCCCATAATAAAAACCAAAAAATTCCATTCCATCATTAATTCCATCTCCATCTGTGTCTGGATCTCTTGGATCAGTACCTGGATACCCTGCTTCAGTAGTAGGTTGATATCTAAATTCATCTAAATTATTCCAATCTTGTTCGAAAAATGAATTTTGTTCTCCATCTAAATTAAGTCCATCAGCATCTGGATCTAACAAGGCATCAGTTGGATCTGTAGGATCTAATGCATATGCATATTCCCAACCATCTGGAATTCCATCAAAATCAGAATCATTATTTCCTGGATCAATTAATGCAATATTAGAAAATCTTCCAGGATCTACAGCACCGAGAAAATAATTTGTACCATTCACATTTAATTCTGCTAACGAAACTACTCTTCCTGTAATAGATTCTTGGACTCCTTGATTGAAAGATGCCAAAGCTCCGCCAACTAATTTCCATGAACCTCCTTGTGAACCAACTAATACATTATTATCTAAAGGTAAGATTGAGTGAACGTCATTCATTTTTTCACTAAGTGTGTGTTCTAAAGAACCGCTATGTGTTAATTGATTATTACTTAATGTTAGTAAATGAATTCCAGAACCAGTACCAATCCATAAATGAGTTGCTTCATTTCCTCCAGTATTGTCTGGCACAATAGTTCTAACTTCAAATAAATTTAATTCGTGTTCATATGTTAAATTTCTCAAATTATTTGTATTATAAGGATCAAACATCCATTCTAAATTTAAAACTCCTATTCCATCAGATGTTTCAGTTTTAATTAATCCTTTATCTGTTCCAATAAATAATGTTGGTTGACCATTAACCGAAACATGAACTAATGAAGTAGGTATTGCAGTAGTAAAACTGAATTCATCAAACAAACCATCATCTAAAACATTTTCAGATCCTTCTTTTAATTCACCTGTGTTTTTAATTTCAAAAACATAACCTGTATCTAAACCAAGTGTAATTAATCTTTGATCCCCTCCAGAATCAATTAATGTGTTTAAGACATGCAATTCTCCTAAATCAAAGTGATCTACATCTCCATTTAAAACTCCACCTTTATCTAAATGCATACTATAAATTCCATCAGTAGTTGCCATTATCACTGCACCACGGCCAAATTCATTCTGAACTAATACCATGTCATTCATTTCTACACCATTAGGCAACAATAAATCATCTACAAGCATTTCATTCATATTGAATACAGACAAACCTACTTTAGTTCCAACATAAACAAGGGATTTTTCTCCATCTTCAAATGTGTCCAATTTTCTTACATCATGACTTGAAATTTTAATCTCCGTTGTTTTATCATAAAGAGCAAGTGTGTCTTTTAATGAGCCATCCAATACTGTTTTCAAACCACCCCTAATAGAATCTCCACTATCTTCTGAAACTAAATATTCCTCTAGATTACTAAATGCTTCACCACCACATTCAATTAATCCTTCTGAAAAACAGGTATTGACTATGTCTGTTGTTAAATCACGTGTTACTTCTCCATTATTTGTCAAATCCCAACCATCTGAATCTGTATCTTCAAGATTATCTTTTTTATTGTGTGGATCTAATCCAAAATAAACTTCCCAACCATCTGGAATCTCATCCCCTCCAGGAGAATATTCAAGACCTCCAACTTCAGACCATCTAAAGAAATCTCCATCTGGGTTTAACGGGTCTGTCCCTCTCCATCTTGAATTATATCTTTCATCAATATCTTCTTCCATCTTGTCATACCACAATCCATCAATTTCCGTCATCCATTCTGGTGGGATTCCATAATTGTATTCAGCTGAATTATTGTAATATTCATTTGGTTCTATTGTACCATCCCTATCGATATCAAATCCATCTTCATCATAGTCTTCAGCACCATCTGAACCATTTAATGGATCAAAAAGTGGGCAAGACCACCTCCCTTCAATCATACCTCCAGCGTTTTCCATACACATTTGGACTTCATAACCATCTGGCATTCCATCACCATCCGTATCTGAACTTGTAGGGTCTAAATAAAGTCTGAAGCCACCTTCAGGATCTAGTGGATCCTCTCCTGTTAAACCAGTCCTATTTGTAAAACAATCAACTACAAGATATGGCCAACAATATTCTTCAACATTTTGCAAACCATCATTATCCATATCTAAATCTAATCCTGATGAACCATCAGGATCATATTCTCCATCTGAACCATTAGTATAATCCATTCCTTGTATTGTTTTTTGTCGTCCATCTATTGAAATTGCATCCCAAGAATCACCAAATTGTTGTTCCCATACATCAGGTATTCCATCACGATCTGTATCTGTAACTGGAGGTGGGCCTTGATTAGCATCTTCAGGGTGAACATTTTGAACTGATTGAATTGAAGGTAATTGAGACATTGTCAATAATAAAAATACCATTATTGAAGTGACAATAAGAGTTGTTTGCTTGCGACGCATTATCCTTACCTGACGGCCATCCGACAAAACTTTACCAACTCAAATACCTTATGATACTGATGGAACAATGTTCATACAAAATTATTGCCCGTAACCACAAATTAGTTGTTTAATCTAACATTTTTTTATTTGTTTGTCGATTAGTTCAAAGTCTTATCGCGTCCCGTGTAAAGGGATGTCCGTCTCCATTACGCACCTAGGTTCTGGTAGCCGGGGTAATTCAACACTAATTTCCAGTGAAAATGGGAATGTTCTAATTGATAATGGGTTTTCAGGAAGGCAGTTAGAAAAAAGATTAGCAAGAATGGAATTAAAACCAACAGATATTGATTGTATGCTTATTTCTCACCACCATGGAGATCATGGAGGTGGTGTTGAATATGCAATGAGGAAATGGGACATTCCTGCAAAAATGAATTATTTCACTGCAGAAAAATTAGGCGTACTAGACAAAAGCAACCTTGAGATTTTTGAAAGTTTAGATAGGTTAGAAATATTATCTGACGTTACATTCTTACCCTTCCCTGTTCCACATTCTGGCGCAGAAAACGTGGGTTTTTCGATAGTAACAAAAAGCGGGGAAAAAACATGTGTCGTTACTGATTTAGGTAGTGAAACTGATGAAGTAATCAAACACATGCAAGGTTGCTCGCATATATCAATAGAATCAAATTATGATTTAAGGCGTCTACTTTCAGGCCCTTACCCTGACAAATTAAAAAATAGAATTATGGGTAGAGGTGGCCATTTATCAAATAAACAAACAGGTAAATTGTTATCTAAAATTATTGGACCTGAAACTAAAAGCATAGTTCTAACTCATCTTTCTGAGAAAAATAATCAACCACATCTTGCAGAGAGTACTGTTTTATACCATATTGACGACATTTTCACCGGTGACATCGCAATATCTCTGCAAGACGGTCCTGAATTTAGCCATTTTTTGGGACAAAGTGAACATGAAAAAATGTCTATAAAGATATAATTAAAAGGAGGATAATCAATGAAAAGAAATTTACAAAATGATGATTCTGCACTTAGTGACATTATTGGAATGGTAATGTTACTAGCAATGATTGTTATTGTATTATCTTCCGCGATAATAATATTACAACCATATGTCGCTGACTACGATGATAATAAGAATTGGTCCCAAGCTAAAGTAATCGCTGATCAAATAGATGAACGAATCAGATTAGTAGGGGCGTCCCCTCAAGATACTGGTTCGATTCAAACATTTGAATTGGCATCTACATCAATCTCTGGATTAGTTAATGCAGAATTTTGGACAATCTCAGGAGACGTATATGGCTTAGACATTATTGAAGTTACATTATCTTCTTTTAATTCTGTTAATGTGAACTCGATAAACAACACTGCCACATATGCAAAAGTGAATAATGGAGGAAACATCACAACCCACACATTAATTTTTGAAAATGGTACCGCAAGTGTAAATTTTGAGAAATATATGGATAAATTATTAATTGTTGAAATTTTAAACATTGATTCAGAAGTTATTCATAAATTTGTTCGTTTAGAATTATCAGGAATTGGAATAGATACATCATTATCAACTGGCAATTTCGATATTGATCTAGTAAATGGAGCAAGAATGGAAAAATTATATGGGGAAGCATACAAAGTAAAAAGATATCCTTCATTAAGACATTATTCTATGCCTGATGATTCTCAACAACTTAGTTTCGTACTGGTTGACATAGACATGAGTATGCTTTCTGGAAGTTCAAATTCATTTAGTTTACAAATGGTGTCTGAAGGGCCTCTTGAACTATTTGATGGTGAAGTTAGAAACATTAGAATGAGTATGAGTAATGAGATTGATGAATCTATGACTGATAGATACATGTCTAATTGGATGGAAGATTACAATATGAATTTAGCTTCTGGGACATTAGAATCTTATGAGGGTTTAGGCCCTTGGAAAAGAGTCTCTGGAATTGATGGATTTGGTATTCATCCTCTGGAAAAAGCAATATTAACTGAAATTGTACTCCACAGGGTTGTGATAAAATGAAACGCTTGAACAGCCTAGTCATGGATAAAAATGCTGCTAATTCCGCAATTGCAACTGTTCTAATGTTTGCTGGTGTAATGAGCATTATTAGCGTCATGCTTGTTTCAATAGTTCCTGTAATTAATGAATTGCAAGGGGCTATCGAGGCTAACGATGCTGTTGCACAATTTGAAGATTTATCGGAATATGAGGCACAATTAGCCCAAAGAGGATTACCTGGAAGTTCATCTGAAATGAGATTAGAACCAGTGCTTGGAAAGCTTGAATGGGATTTAAAGGATGCAGGAGTTTGGTTTTCATCAGCATGGGTTGATGATTCAGAATTCAGATTAAGAAATGCTGGGAATTTCGGAAATGAATTTGACATCAGATATCCATCAGGGAAATTAAGTTCTTACTGCATGGATGATTTACATCTTCAATACGAATCTAAATGGAAATATGAATTACCTGCAATAGAAGGAAAAATTATCATTTCTACAAAATCTCAAATTTCATCGGCAATTACTTCCTCTGTTGTAACTATAATACAAGGTGATGAGTTATTAACATCAAAAATCAATAACGATAATATTTTAGAAATAGATTTGCCATTGGAAAATTCAAACAGTAAATCAACAATAATTAGTGATGTTGAATTGACAATTCTATACAAATTAGGCGAGGGAGGAACTACTTTCATAACACCAAATAATCCAAATCACAAAGGATTGGGGACTATTTGGAAAATTCCATTACCAGCTGGAAACAACAATATCAATCTAATTACAGAGAATAATGCTATGATTACTTGGGAGTTAGAAAATGAGAAAATGACTGAAAGTACATCTTTAATAGGAGATGGTGCCATCTGGTCAAAAAATTTCAATAATAGTGATTCAAAAATCTTAACAATTGAATCTTCAAAACATGCTAATTTAGTATTACAAACGGACATAGAATCTAATCTTGGCTCAGTTAATTGGCCATCTACAGAGGGGATTATGCTAGGTAATGAATTTCTAATCCCTCCATTAGAAGGAACATTAATAATTTCAAATCATGATAATTCTCCAGCACAAATTGATGTTCAAGGTTCTAGTTTTTCAATCAATAGTAATGGCATGTATAAATTAGATTGGCCAATTGCGGGAACCAATGGAATTACAAAAATCTCAAGTAATTCCGAAATTGTAATCAAATGGACTAAAGATGTATCCATTAATAATGGACTTCTTTCTAATGGAATTTCATATCTTGTTGCTAAGGACACAGGACAATTTTCAGGGAAAGAATTCTCTACTAGTTGGACTGGGGAACAAATTGAAAATAATGAAGCATCAATTTATGCAACACTTACTGGATCGAGAGCATCATTTAATTTTTCAGGTGTTTTTAATGCAACAGGAAACTTAGAAAGTACAATTGGCAATTCATATTTTCTTTCATCTCAAGAATCTGGCGAGTTGAATTCAACAGTAACTTCTGGACATTCCATGAGATTAATGCAAATAGTTGGAAATGCTGGAATTACAGAACTAATTGACAAAGGTTCTCAAAGATGCCTTCCTCTTTCATTATTTGCCTCTGGTTGGATTAATATCGATTTACCTTGGTATGATGTTAGCGAATTAACTCTTTCAGGAGTTAGAGACGCCTGGGAAAATGGAGATCATCATTCAGGTATAAATATACAATTAATTGGAGAAAATGACATTACTTCATTTTCATCACTTGCTGATGCATGGGTAATTCAGATACCATCTCTAAAATATAAATTTTCAAGTAGTATTTCAAATTTAGAAGTTGTCGACAAAGGAGGAATAGTAACAACAAATCATCCAGAAGCAAGGCCATCTGTGTCACATTCTGCTTTATCTGCTAAAGGCAATTCAAACTTATTGGGAGTGCACTTGCCAGTAATGATGCCTACTTCTCAGAGTATGACTAGCGGTTCTTCTGATGTAAAAGTACAATTGAAAGTAATTGAAACAAAATATTGTACTAATGAAATTTCAAAAAATGTTCGCATGGGTTGGAATGATCAATACGGAAGTAGTATCACAAATTGGCTTTCAGAAGACCTTGAATATTCTGATGATTGGATTTCCTATCCAAACCAATTTGATTTACTATCTGATTACACTGGATGGGTTGATCGAAGTAATGGGGAAGCTGTATACCATAGTCCAAATAATGACATAGATTTCACATTAACATTTACATCAATTTCATTCGATGCAACGGAGGAAGGCGGATGAAGAAAAAAATTGATTTTACAGATGATGAATCTGGTGCTGCAACTGAATTAGGTTATGTTTTTACATTTCTTCTAGGACTTTTATTGCTTTCATTATACTCATTATGGGCATGGGATATTGAAAATTCTACTAGAGAAAGATGGTCTGAAGTTGCACTTACTGAAAATGTTGAACGTGTGGGTTCAGCTATTGAAAGAGCAGATGCTGTTGCAAGAATTAATCCAAATGCCACATATTCAGAGCAAATAGATTTACTAAACGTAGAACAGTCTTCTGTAAACATAATTATGTTATTAGATGATGATGAACTAACTATAACTCACCCGAATTTTAAAGTTCCTTTTGAATTTAAATTAACTTCTGCAGCACCTACAACACATATTGGAGAAATCAATCTCAAAGGTGAGTCTTCCATATGGGTTCATATGTCTAATGGAATTATTGAAATTTCTAATAAGCCAATTAGTTAATTTCCAGTAATTGCCTTATGAAACATCATCTGTACTTCCTGCATTTTTCTAGTTGCTCCTACTTCTCTAAATACATTTAATGCCCTCTGTAGATATTCCATTCTACGTTGTTTATCAAATCCTGTAGTTCCTAATCTTGATAATAATTCACCTACTAAAAGTGGCTGATTACTAGATTCAGCTAGTGCAAGCCCCTCAAGATATCTTTCTACTGCTTCATCTCTTTTACCTGAATCTTCAAGTACTTCGCCAAGTAACAAAATTAACTCTACTCTAATTTCAAGATCATCTTCGTTAGCAAGTGATTGTAATGTTTCTAAGTAGTGATTTAATGCTAAATCAGTATCTCCAATTAATGCATAATATCTTCCAAGTACTGCTCTTGCACGAGAATGTGTTATTTCATCTCCTTTAGATTGTGTTTCATCAAATGCTTTTAGAGCGTGTTCACGCCCTAATTCTAGTTTATCCATTTCTAAATATGAACGGGCTAAATTTATTCTCGCATGTACTAAATTTTCATCTTTTTCATTTGCAAGTATATGTTCAACTTCAGAATGTGAATCTATTGCAAGTTGTTTCTTGCCCTCTGATCTAAAAATATAACTCATATTTGTATAAGTATTACATGCCCCAATAGAATCTTTAATTGCAATAAATCTCTTTAATGCCTGTCTATGAAGATCTAATGCTAACTTACTATCTCCTCTTTTCCAAGCAAGTTCAGCTAAACTAGAAAGTAAAGTGCTTTCTAAAGTAATATCTTTAGCCTTATTTGCATTATCCATAGCAACTGTAAATGATGCTTCTGCTCCACCAAAATCACCTGATAATGCTAAAATTTCTCCTCTCAAATACCATAATTTACCCCATGTTTTTGCTGGACCATTTGAGTCAATTAATCGATTTATTAATCCTAATAATTCTAATTGCCCTGAATTAATTAATTCATCACCCCTTAATGCAACTTCTTCAGCAGCAGATTCTACGTCTGCATAACTTATTTTGTGATGCAAATATTCAATAATATCTTGAGTAGAATTTAGTTTCTTTTTGTACCATTCTGCCGCTGATGTATGGAGAGGTATAGCTACTTGTTCATCTATTCCATTAAATGTAAATTCTCTAATCAAATCATGAACATCATAATTCTCTGAATCTACTCTTCTCGCCAATCCTTGTTCGACTAAATTATCAAGTGTATTTAAATCTAAATCAATTGTAGTTAAAGCCTCAAGAGGTATTGGTTCTCTAAAGATTGCAAGTGATTGTAATAGTCTTTTTTCTTCAGCAGACAGTTTATTGAAAATCTCCATCGAAACATAATTTTCTAAAGTTAAATGGTGCTCAATTGTAGATGCACCTCTATTAATTAACTCTAATACCAAAGGATGACCTTTTGAAATCCCATAAATTCTTTCGAAATCATCATCTCCAATACTCTCGAATGATTTTAAAATATTTTTTGAAGACTCTGGATCCAAACCGTCAAGTGGTAAAATTTTACTGACGCTTTTACCATTTTCATCTCTAAGTGGTATCACTGGACGATAAGATCTTGAAAAGATCACTAAACCTAAACCATCACTCATTTCATTAATCCTTAATGTAAAATTATAGATAATTTTGTAAAATATATCTTCATCATTTTTATGATAGTCATCTATCACAATTAATGCGTGAATATTCTGTAAGCAGCTAACAAGTAGTTCTACTGTTTCATCAATTCTTGGAACTGGGCTTGCTTCTAAATAATCATTTAATGCATCTACACCAATTGAACTAAGCCATGCAGCTAAATCTTCTAAAAATGGCCTTCCACCAGTTCCTAATTGGCAACGATGATAAATTAAATTCCTTCTAAATGTATAATTTTCTAATAATTTAGATGCTAAACTTGTTTTTCCAATTCCAGCAATCCCTGGAATTAATATTGCAAAAGGACCCTCGTCTAAAGTTTCGGTAATTGCCTGTAATTCTGTTACTCTACCATAAAAATGTCTTAATCTAGGTAAATCTCCTAAAGAGGATGATAGTTGTTTTTCAACCCTTTTTGTTAAATCTCTTTCTATTAATTCAGGTGTCAATTTTGTAATATCTAAAACTCCGTCATCCCTTAAATAACGAAGTATATCAACTGGACGTATTTGAAACGGTAATATTTCATTAGAAGTACCTAAAGTTGTTTCGATTAATTCTTCTTCATTTGATAAAACAGTAAATTCATGTTTACTTAATCTATTCCATGTTTCATCAGCATGTTCCGAACCTGCACTTGTTAAGAAATATGATTTCCTTTTCCTCATTACTCCAGATACATGTGCTTGACGTTCAATTAACAATCCTTGCTCCTTTAATCCAGAAATTGCACGTGGAACATTACTTCTTGCAATTGCAACTGCATTTGCTATTCCCATCTGAGATAATGCAAATGGCACCTCTACAGATTCAATGAATGCAACATAGTCTCTAAGATGTAATAGTATCCTTTCCTGAACTCCTGGTTTTGGATTGTTCATGATTCCACCATTACTTCGTTATCAAAGAAAGGTTATGAATGCCATGGTCAAATGCTCAATATTTCAAAACCTATTTCTATATTGCTCCGCATAATCTCTTGCAGTTTTTTCATCATAACCTTGAGATATTAATTGCTGAACATAAGCTTCTAATTTAGGATTTGGATCAGTATTCATCTGAACTTGAGGTGTTTGAGTAATTTGTTGCTGCTGATGATTTCCCCAAGCATAAGTATCTGCTGCAACATCAGTCTTATTTTGCCCTTCAGAAAAGTCCATCTCATCCTCATCTTCAAATTCAACAAAGAAATATGCTAAAACTGCTAATAATGCAACTAAGGCCACAAGACCTATCAATAATTTAACCCACAAAGACATTCCTTGATCAGGGCTCTCAACACTTATTCCATTAGCAACATTATAAGGATCACTAGCATATTCAAATTCAATATCAATTATTCCTCCCC
>CATFLP010000052.1 GCA_949514915.1 Methanobacteriota archaeon
AAAATTAAGGATGATGTTACATCCCCAATATCAGAAGAGGAAATTGAAATATTATCTGCAATAACTTCTGAATCGCTGCCAGTAAGTGTACCTCCAAATTCTACAGTAACATTTAATGCTGTCAAAGATGAATCTATCAAATTTAATATTCCTCCATCTTGAATTGTGATATTTGAAAGTAATTCCCCGCTAAAACCACTTAATACTATATTTACGCCTGATTCAATTATCCAATTACTACCGTCTGAAGGCAATACAGGCAATTCAATTCTTGGATTAATATCATTGGTGGATAAACTCTTCGATCTAGAAATAGATTCTACAGAATCAAAAGCATATACATCAGAAGTTATTGACACTAAGGGCAAAGTTACAATACCATTAATATCACTAATTTCATTAAAATTATTTACACTTACTTCTATTCCCTCAAGAGTGGTTTCTCCAGATAAATCGGTAATTTCTATGCTGGTTTCAGAATATTTTTCTGCGTTATTAACTTGAATTGAATTTTCATTAATTGATGTTGTCCCATAAAAGAGCTCTGATGCTTCTCCCTGTGCTGCAAAAGTAAATCCAGAAGCATCCCAATTGCGGATATATGTTTTTGCAAAAGATTCACTGAATAGCAATGAACTAGTATGAGATGATGCCGTCCAAACTTCAATACTAATTTCTCCTGTTTTCGAATACAAACCATAATCTCCAAAACTAGTAATTAAATCATTAATTATTGATTCTGAACAAGCTTGTGAATATCCTAAATTTATATTATCTGTAATCGACAAATTACTAATTGACAATGTGCTTGTTGTTTCACAAGAAACTCCTGTTGAAAAGCCCGTAACATTAACTGTTTCTGCGATTACATCTGACCAAATTGTATGTAATCCAATTGATGTTGAATCAGACCATTGGGCTTCATGATTTAGATTGATCTGCCCATTTACATTTAGTGAACCTCCTAAAACTTGTAAGGCCGTTCCATGCCCTTCACCAATTGATATATTCAAATCTTCAATAATCACCGTAGAATGTTGAGAATATAACCCTTCATTTTCCCCAAACCATTCTCCTCCATTAATTGACAAAGTACTTGATGATAATCGCCCTACTTTACCCTCAGAAACCAATGTTGTTTCCTCTAAGTTAAATTCCCCCCCTCCTGAAAATGAAAATGTTTGGCCATAACCATTAATAGTACTTTCAGAAATTGTTACAGTGCCTGATGTTGCTATATTTATCGCCACTAAAACAGACTCTGTGTTCTCAATTTGCATATTACTAAGTTCTAACCCATCTGCAGAATTTGCTAATAATACTATATCTAGAAAATCTCCTTGAACATCATCAATTGTTAAATCAATACTATCTGAAAGATCAAAAAGTTGTGTGGCTGTATCTGCATAAATTCCTGAATAAACCATTCCACTTTGATCACCATGAGCGCGTAAAACAAGCCCTGAATTTGTTGCATTGATTGATGTAATCGTACCTGACGCATTGGAAGATGTTGCAATCACAACTCCTGTGTTAATCGCAACTATATCTGAAAATGTTCCAGCCCCCTTATGTTCTAAAAGTACACCAGAATAATTTGAATTAACGCCAATTAACGTCATATCCCCTTCGTTTTCCAAACAATTATTTTGAATAAATTCACAATTTAATCCATTTATTTCCGAAGTTCCTAAATTTACAATACCTGAAATACTATTGGAAATAGTTGTATTTTCAATTTCTAATACTGATCCACTGTCTGCAAAAATTGCATTTCTTGAACCATTTAAATTTAATCCATTAATCTCGGCAACGCCCGTTCCTTGAATTATGATTCCTTCCCAACTTGATTTTGAACCTAATTCAGATTGTTGTGAAATATTAGCAACGATATTTACTCCATTTGAGATTGTTCCCTCTATAATTAAAATCCCTTCAACGGAAATAGATATGTCTGAATTTATATTTATTGTGGCCCCATCTTCAATTGTTAATGTTGCACCTGCCTTAATAATTACATCATCATCAATATCTTTAATGCCTGACCATTTTACTGAATCTTCAATAGTTTCAGCACTATTTATTCCGATTTTATTGATTGGAATGATACTAATTACAAATATCACTACAAGAAAAATTGCGAGTTTACGACCTTGCATAAACTGCGTGAGGTGGATACATGAAATGAGTGTTGCCTTTAATGTGGACTTTTTTATTGAAAAATAAAGATGGGCCCGCCCAGATTTGAACTGGGGTCAGACGGCCCCCAGCCGCCTAGTATAGCCAAGCTAACCCACGGGCCCAAAAATGTACTTGAATCAGTATCTGTATGTACTAAATGGAGCAACTTCTTCAATAAGTTCAACATGAGAAACAAACATTCTACGACAACAATATCTAGTAAGTTTAACTTCATCTAATGCTTCTTCTATTGATTTCCCTTCGCCACCTTCATCTTTTGGTTGGATGAGTTTTTTGTATTTAGTCCATCTATCTGCTATTACTATTCCACAACTAAAACAACGTATTGGTATTAACATATTTCAATCACCTGTATGATTTTTGCTTTTTCTTTCTCGCACCCTTGCCTAATTGGTGCTTTGGTTCTTTACGTCGAGGATCATTTACTAAGAGACTACGATCAAAACGCAAATATTCGTCACGTAGTTCTTCATCGACGCCATCCTTTCCTCCATTGAATTGAACAAGTCCACGAGCAATTGCTGTTCTTATAGCATCTGCCTGACCCATAATTCCTCCTCCTTGGACTGATAAATTCACATCTACATTAGAAAGTCTTCCCATTGCATCTGCTATAATTAGAGGCTCCATCACTTTATTTCTAGCCATTTCTGGTTCATAAATCTCAATAGGTTTACTATCTACTCTTACTCTACCTTTTCCTTTTTTGACTGAAGATCTAGCTATTGCAGTTTTTCTCTTTCCGCTCATATTGACAACTTTTTTCTTACGTGCCATTATGCTTCACCTCTCTCCTTTTTCCAGCGGTGACCTGGGGCTCCCATTGCTATGCTTACCTCTCCAAGCCGCATAAAACGTTCTGGTAAATCTCTCTTAATTTCTGAAATATCTCCCACTACATGATTCTCTGGAAGGTCTCCCTCTAAATGTGAAGGGCATCCGATTTCGCATCTTACTGCTTTCAATGCTGAACGTCCGCTTGATTTCTTTTGATAAGGCAACATACCTCTAATTGATCTTCTAAAAATTCTATCAGGCATTCTTGGATAAAAAGGCCCTTTACGTGGATGATTTAATTCATATCTTGCTTTATAGTCTCTAATTATTCTATCTTTAGCTCCTGAGATGATTGCATTTTCAACATTAATAATTATTGCTTTATCATTTGTACCAGATTGATGTGACTTTAATAATTGGCTAGCAATTTTACTTGCCAATCTACCCATCACAACGTCTGTGGCATCATAAACATAAGTTGTAGATACATTATCCAAGTATAACCACCCCTTTTCCTTCTGGGTTTTCATTCATTAAATCATTTAAAGATAGGTACTTTCCACCTGCAGCTATGATTTTGTCCCTCGCTCCATTACTGGCGCTATACGCTGCAACAGTTGGACTTCCCTCAACTTCCCCACTTCCTAATAATTTACCAGGAACTAATACGACAGCGCCTTTTGGAGCATGTCGTGATAGTCTACTAAGGTTAGGTTGAGCCCAATTTTTCCGGCTTTTTGAAAGCCTTGATGCAACATCTCGCCATAGTGCTGAACCGGTTTCCCGGGACTTTTCTTTCAACTGATCAATTAACTTAATCAGGTCCTGATTCGTCTTTTTATTTTCCTTACTCATATGACTCCCTCGATGTTCGGGCAGCCTCGCGACCTTCCACCCCGTTATGAAACCAACGGATTAAATTCAGTAATTAAAAAACTAATTTTACCTCAATATTCATACAGTTAATCACGGTCAGAGGCACATGGATTGGAAAGGTACTATCGATGAAGCTATGCAATTAGAGACTGAAGACATCATTGCAGCACACCGAAAATATGAGGAGGGAGTCAATACAGCACTCTCTCAAGCACAAGAACAAATTGAAAATGCTCCAGAAGTTGCTTCTGCTATGGAAGCACTATATGGTGCATTAATCGCTTACTCACAAACTGTCGTGTTAAGAATGCGTGCAGAAGAGCCAGAAGTCGGTGGCGTAGATCATGCATTCCGTGTTGGACAAGCATATGGAGTATCATGTGTTCTTAATCACTTAGTTGATCGTTTAACAGATACTACTGGTTCTACACATCTTGCTGCATTAGATGATTTTAGTGATAGTATTCACAATGAAATCTTAATTGGTGCAAATGCTGCAGGATTAACAGTTGAACTGTTAGATGCAAAGGCAAAAATGATTGATTAAATTGAAATCTGTTCATTTTCTTCATCAGTTTGGCCCTGAATTATCATTGTTCCATCAGCTGACTTGAACATTCCTGCTTTCACTTGTTTTTCATGCATATCAGAGACATGATCACTTGTACGTTCTATTCTACCTTCTTCTCCAAGTGCAATAGTAATACTGTCTGAAATCATTTGTAATGTTTGAAGTGCTGCATCTCTATGAGTTGGTCCTATGTCATGATCCGAATATCTTGCTTCTTCGAATATTGATAGGAAACGATCCAATTGTTCACCAGGTACCATGTAAAATGCCCCCCTAACTGCTGATTCAAACTCACGCGTTGTTTCATACACCTTCTTCATGAATCCATATGATCTGAAATGATGTACTAACTCTTTATAACAATTAAATATCACCGCAATGTATTCATTTGATGCTCTCAATTGAGCCATCGTATCTGTAAGTATTCCTCTCAATATCTCAACACGTTTTCTATCTTGCATACGTCTGTAAAGAATTAATCCTACTAACAGTCCTGCAACTAAAAGTATAGCTCCAGACAACATTAATTGAGGTGATAATAATCCTTGTGTTTCTAAAGAGATTTGTGCAGTAGATAGCTCCATCACTTTTGTTACATTAAATCCGGGATTTGCAAAATTCATTGAACCTGGGAAATAAGCAATGATTCTCCATTTCCCATCACAAGGCTGTCCTGCGCACGTATCACCTGTAAAGTTCCAATCAAAACTAGCTACCCCTTGTTCATTAGTCCTGACTTTAATGGTATCATCCGTAACCCAACCTTCAGAATTTGCATCTGGATTTGTTGGATCCCAATATTGCCTAATAAATCTCACTTCTTCATCTTCAACAGCAACATCCGCTCTATCTCGAAGAACTGAAACTGAGCCTGAAACTGTATCTCCAACATTATATCCATTATCAGAAAATCTTTCCCAGTTTTTACGAATAATAATATCTACGTTACTTCTTACTAATACTTCAATATCATCATAAGAACCATTTACTGAGGCGTCTAAATCTGGTTCACAACCCCCATTAACGTCTCTATCTGGCTCATATGCAACCCTAATTGTCCTCAATCCTTCAAATTGATTTGAAACAGGGTCTACTCTAACTGCTGGCCTTTCATCGTTTGAATACCAAATCATTTCCCCAGTAGCGGGGTTTGTTTCAACAAATGCAATTGGATATGAGGTCTTTTCTGGTTCCACATAAATGTTTAAACAATCTCCAATTGGCAAGCCATTAGTTTGTTTTAATATGGCATGAATGTGGAAACTTTCACCAAAGAAAATTACAGGATACTCCGTTCCATTAGCTGCAATATAATTTGCAACATTATATTGCTTAGGACCTATTTCAGTAATCTCAAGTGTTGAATTTGAAAATACATCAAATCTTGCTTCTGAAACAGAGCCTTGATACCTATATGCATCATTGTTTTCCTGTGAATTATATTCAACATATACTGTTACTTTACCAGATTTAACATTCTTAAATTCGTTACATTCTATTGAATACAATCCATTACTATCTGTTCTTTGTGTAGGACAAAACTCTGGTTCTGAAGAACCTTCATCTAACACATAAGATACTCTAATCCAACGATCTGAAAGGTTGTTGCCCATTTCATCTGATAATTGTCCTGTTACTACCATTGGTTTTTCAATTGGTTCACCTGTTAGAGGATCTTCTCCACTAGTGTAAACAATCTGGTCATCTATTGTTAATTCAGTATTCCCTACAAGTGCAAAACCATTTGCTTGGTATGGTAATACTCTCCTGTAATGTGTTTGTCCTGATTTTAAAACACAAGAATCCCAAAGTCCTACTGCAGAAAGTGTTTCTGTACTTAATGTATCACAGCCTTCATTCGGCAAGGCTTCTTCATATCTTAAAATTACATTTACTGGTCCATAACCATCAGGTAAGAAGGTTGTTGAGTCTTTCATTAAAGTTACTGGATTTAATGGATATATATCTGCTTTCAAACAATTAATTCCTTCATTGTACCTATCTAATGTACCATCTTGGAAACCAGTTCTACTACTTGGATCAATTGGATCTGTTAACCAACCAATATCTCTATCCCAGAATCCATCTGAACCTTGGCTTTCTGAAAGAACATTGGTATTTTCATCATATGTATGTGTTAATACATCCTCAAAACAATATTTTGTTGGTAAAGTAATAGTTCCTCCACTTGGTGCCACAGTAGCTACAATTTGCCTATTATAATCGCTACCAAATGAAATCCCCTCAAAGATTACATCAACTAATCCTCCATTAGGTGCGTAAGGCCCATTTAATCCATTTACACTGATATCTGGTATCATTGGTGTCGAATTATCATCTAGTACCTGTGCTGTAAATGACCAAGCATCTCCTGCAGTCAAAATATTACTTCCTGTTGAATCTACATGGATAAAAGTTTGAGAGACTATCCATAATTTTTCAACTGTACTTGATGGTTTCAATATTGAATTTCCTTCTGGTGAATATGATAAACTTAATTCATATTCTCCTAATTCCATATTTGCATCCACAATTATTGGAAGATTTAATCTTCCATAATCATCAGTATAATTTGTTCCTTGGCCTCCTGCTTGCCATGACCAGACAATTGGCGCTTGCCTAACAGGTACTCCTGCATTATCAATTAATTCGGCAATTACAGTAGTAGTCGTATTTCTATACAATCTAGGGATTGTATTTAATTCGAATTCAGTCGTTCCAATTACTGAAACATTAAGGTATGCTCCCGTAGGAGCAAGTGCATTTAAATCACCTGAAAAATAATATTCTGGTGCAGAGAAATCTGCTCTTATTCCATAAGTTCCTGCTTGGAACCTAGATTCGAAATCAAATGTATAATTAAATACGGCTTCACCATTTATATCATAAGGAACATTATTCCAGAACGTTTCTCCAGATGAACCAAATGCTAAATTATTATCTAAATCTACTTGAAGAACAATATTATCACTATACCAGGGGCTTCGAGTACGATTTTCAACAGAACCTACAACTCTGATTTGATCTCCAGTAAGAACCTCTGGAATTATTTCACACCTATAGCCAGTTTCTGGGTTTGTTCTTTCAATAGGGCCACAAGGAGGCAATTCATTGAATGCTCCATTCGACATTTTTACAAACCAATGTGTTGAATTCGCCTGAACAAATGGAATCAATGCCTTAGTATTAGATTGATTTAATGAAGAAGTTTGACCATCCCATAATAATGGGTATGGTTTGTAGGCACGCGCATCATTAAATGAAACCCCTGCATTAATTAATGCCTGTTCGTGGAATAAAGTACTCCATGAACCAAAAGTTCCATCTCCATTATTTATTGAGGCATTCCACCAATATAGTGGCACTGTTCCATCAATAATCATTTCAGCATCGATATACATTCTTTGTACAGACTTCATATCAAATGCTGGTGTTTCCGAAGGTTCAACATAAGGAAATACTGGATCTAAAGGCCCTGCTAATGATGGGTTCATGTATCCTTTAATCGTAAAAGAACCAGGAGGTAATGACACATTAGTGTAATTATATCTTCCTTGAACCTGGTGCTTTTTCAAAACATCATTCCAAATAATTAATTCGTACCCCCCTGTTAATTGGCCGACTCCATTATCTAATGATGAGTTCCAACGCACTTGCTCCCAAGTTCCATTGGCTCCGTTTTGTTGAACAAATGACATAGATGCCCACCCGTTAGAGTCGGCCCTATATCCGCTTCCAAAAGCATCATATTCTGTAGCATTAGTTAAATTTCCAAATGGACCATAATGTTGTTGTTGTCTTACAACTCCACTAATTTCAAATGTAACTGGAGCATATGGTATCCTCTGATCAAAAATACCTCTATCCCAATCAGCAGTATAGTGTGTTTTGAAATCTATCCATAATGGTTGTTCATCTGAACGTACATACTCCCATGCTGTATAATCTAATGTAGTATTAGCCTTTACACCAACAAAATTATCGGTTGATACTGCACCATTAAATGCAAACATTTCAGTAACTTCAGCAAATACACGATAGGTATTATTGTCCCCAACATGTAAATCTTCAGGATATAGGAACTGACCTACTGTAAATTCACCATTTGCATTTGTTAATACATCAACAGTTTCTACAGCCAAAGTTCCATTATCTGCCCACTCAATATGAACTTGTACTGGAATATTAGGTGCAGGTTGTGTTTGTGTCATTCCTTCAGGAAGCCATGTTACTTCTCCTGAAAATACTGCAGGCCTGAAATGGTCTAACCATAATGTGTCAGGAACATCTAACGTCACATAAGTTGGTGTTTTATCATCTGCATCTAAAATACAATCATTATCCTTGTCCCAATCACTACTTATCTCATCTACTCCACAATTAACACCAGAACCAAGATAGCCCTGTTCTAAATAATCAAAGTCTGTATCTTCTCTTCCATCATCATCATCATCATTATCTAAAGCATCGGGACCAGAACTAGGATCATTTGGGTTGTATAATGCTTCTCCAGATCCATAATCATCATGATCCCACGGATTTGTAGAGTTCGTTCCAAATCTAGATGGCCATAACATTATTTCATCTTCATCTTTCATTCCATCTGAATCATCATCTAAATCAATATCGTCTCTTAATCCATCATTATCATGATCCCATAAAATTACGTGTATAGATGTGGTTGGCTGAATTAAATTGTCTGTGGGCTTGTATCCATTTGCTTCTTCCCATGAATTAGAACGTCCGTCTCCATCCCAATCAATATCTGCCCAATTTGGAATTCCGTTATTATCATGATCCCAAGGAGAGCTTTCTTCTCCCCAAAAACATCCGGGCAATTGTTCCTGATCTACGTCTAATCTTCCATCATTATCATCATCAGGGTCTTCAGTATCTGGTACTCCATCATTATCATTATCTACATCATAATATGTTGGTGATAGATATCCTTGAGACATTCTTCCTCTATCTAAAACTGGATTGAAATATCCGTCTTCATTAACATCTGCATCATTTCCATCATCATCATTGTCCTCACAATTATTTCCTAAGAGCATGTTAAATTCTATTGTACCTGCATCATCATCTAAATCGAAATCTGTATCTACTTCGAAAAAGTCCCAGAGTCCGTCATTATCGTCATCTACATCATTCCAATCATAAATAGCATCATAATCATCATCTAAATCTACAGTGTCATTATAGCCATCGCCATCATTATCTGAAGATTCCTCATCTGCAACTAATAATGTGTTTAAAGCGACCTCATCGGGCAATGAATTCCCATTTGTATCTGAATTCCAAGTCCAGACGCCTAAAGTTAAACCAACGAATGCGAGGAATAATCCCCTATCGTTTTTCATATCTGTATAATTAAATGCTGCAATTGTTTGTCCATTAAAGGGTATATGATAGCATCCTGAATTTGCATCTGGAGTACATTGCCAATCTCCATTTGAATTGACTCCATCATATGCGCCTTGATCCCAAACAGGATCTGCTCTAGTTGAATATGGAATTGAAAATTGTGCTTGTACATTATTCAAAGGCATATGATATAATATTGCATATGTATAGCCACAAAAGAATCCTGCAACACCTACATTATCTGTTCCTCCAGACCACCCACAATCTGACATCGTAAACGTTCCCCCCATTTTTGGGTCGTTCACATCTAAACGTCCATCATTACCTTCATCTTGATCAAACCAATCTGGCAATCCATCTGAATCTTGGTCTGTATCTAATCCATTGAGTAATGAGTCTCCATCTCCATCAATATCCCAGTCGTTTTTACCATTATAAGAGCTCCATCTTGAAAGAATAAACCAATAAAATTCTGGTACCCTGCCATCATTATAATTCAATACAATTGGTTCTTGAGATTCATAAGGATTAAATCCGAAAGACATATTCCAAAAATCATTGTGTGAATTTAGATATCTATCTGAATCTTCTGCCCCACTTAAATCTCCCCCATCATCTATCGGATAGTAAGGAGTTGCAAAATTATCTGAACTATCAAAATCTACTACTCCACAATTACCATCATCTGGATCATAAAAATCATTAATTCCATCATTATCATCATCCCAATCAATATCATTTGAAAGTCCATCTCCATCAATATCGCTGTCTACACTATTTGGGCCATCATCACGGTATGTTGAGGGATTTAAATTATTGATATCAGCATCGTTATCTAAATCACAATCAGGATCTATGTCAAGATAGTCTGGTATTCCATCATTATCATCATCTGGATCATCCCAATTCAATATTCCATCGCCATCCCAATCATTATTTCCTGCATATGATAATCTCATTGTCATACATTCTGATGAAGTCGCTACCTGAGGGTCATATGCTGGATTTAATACCATTTGTACTGAATTATGCACTCCTAATGTTGGACAATTCCAATCATTTACATCTGAAGTAGGAGTCATTATGAAAGAGTCGAACTCATTTTCTATGCTATCATCATCTAAATCATATGGCATTTGTTGCCCTGTAACATGATTTGGATTGTCAGGATTACTGAAGCCATCTCCATCTGTATCTGGTGCTCCACCCATAGACGGATCTATCCAATCCCATATTGAATTGTAATTTTGATCAAATGGCCTCATAACATCATTATCTAAATCATTATCATAATCCATTTCACAATCCATACCTGGAATATTATCTGTATCATCTCCAGGCGTTTGATAAGGACTTGAATCAGTAAAATTGTAATCATTAAGACCATCTAGGTTATAATCAACATTTATACAAACATCTGGAATTCCATCATTATCATCATCTGGATCCCACATATCAAGTAAACCATCATTGTCATCATCTGTATCTGCACTATTTGGAGAACCATCTCCATCAGAATCGGGGTCTAAGAAATTAGGTATTCCATCCCCATCTAAATCGCCATCTTCGATATAAGTAAATGTGGAATTATTTGCATTTAATAAAGCATTACGTTCTATGAAATTTACGCCCCCACTATAAATTGTGTATTCGGTTCCTATTGGTACTGCAGCTACAAAATTACTATTGGTGATATCTGTTGTATTTGATGCATCATATGGATGCCAGTCATCCATATCCATTACTCCGTCATTGTCATCATCATAATCAAAATAATCTTGTAATCCGTCTCCATCAAAGTCACATGGCCATTTAAACTGATCAATTCTTCCATCATTATCATCATCTTCATCATAACTTTCTGAACCAGAGGAATCTGCATCTTCATCTGCTACACCGTCATTATCATGATCCATTGGGTTTTGATCCGCTAAATAACCAGGACCTAATGCTAACCCTGTCCAAGGATGAATTATATTTGCATCAAGAATCCTATCGGTTGAAACATTTCTAGGGTCATAACCTTGAGATTCTAATGTTTCATAATCAATTGGGCCTTCTAATATGCCATCATTATCATCGTCCCAATCAAACTCATCTAGTATTCCATCGTTGTCATGATCGTAAGGATCTGTGCCATAACATCCATCGAAACGTTCCAATAAATCATAAATTCCATCGTTATCATCATCTAAATCATTCAAATCAGAAATTCCGTCATTATCATGGTCATTTGGAGTTGGTTCTTCAAGCATTGTTCCAAAACCAGGGGCGTTTAAAGATAGTAAAGATAAATCATGAACTTTACCATATAAGACTCCCATATCTCCGTATCCTGGATCTAATAATGCTGGGTGTTGAACTTGCCCAAATACACTTCCATATGTGGACTCAGACATCCCATGCATAGGTTCATCTGTAGTTTGAGTCAAAGGAATCCTATCATTTATTTCTATTACCTCGGAATTATTAGTTGAATTAAATAAACTAACTTCCACTAATGCTGTGCCAAAAGTTGCAAAAATACTACCAAAGAACAACAAGACAATACCTGCTGCCCAAAATCGTTTTTTATTCAACAAAATCAATTCTAATTCCTTATTACGTAAACTCATAATAGAATCCCCAAACCCGTTCCATCACTGTTTTATATTTGAACGCGATGGAAAAAGTATCTTACTTAGTATCATAATTTTGAATTAATATCAATAATAAAATTTGTCTTAAAAAATATATTGCGGCCCCCTGGGAGCTAACTCCCAGAGGTACCCGTAATTCTATTGATAACTTTGCAATTATGATTCTAGAATATCTTCTATTCCATCACCGTCATCATCATCATCAAGATAGTTGTCAAGACCATCGTTATCAGAGTCAAATTGTCCTGTTAATGGATTTCCATCGTTAACTTCCCACCAATCATCTAAACCATCATTATCATCGTCATTATCGGATTTGTCCCAAATCCCATCGTTATCATGATCGTATCTATAATTGCTGAAGGCACCGCCAATCTCATCAACATCTAGGATGTTATCATTATCGTCATCTGGATCTACTCCATCGTTTAAACCATCATTATCGTGGTCTCTACTGTAGTCTTCTCCATTTGGACCTACATCTTGGTGGTCATCAATACCATCGTTATCAATATCCAAATCTACTGCATCATTGATTCCATCATTATCATGATCGTAAATATCTGTATCTGAATCTCCATCTTGTGTTTCTAGTTCATCATCTACACCATCACCATCATCATCATTGTCCTCATTATCCTCAATGCCATCATTATCATGATCATTTGGATTTGCATCACTTTGGTCTGGTATTCCATCATTATCATCATCATTATCTAATTCATCAGGAATTCCGTCGCCATCATTATCGTTATCGGCTTGGTTGTCTATCTGTTGGCCTTGTTGTTGGTCAGATTGTTCACCTTGTTGTTGTTGTTGACCATTTTGTGTTTGGCCTTCTTGTTGACCTTCTTGACCATTTTGATTTTCACCATTTTGATTTTGGCCTTCTTGTTGACCTTGTTGAGCTCCTTGTTCTCCGCCTTCTTGTTGTTGGCCTTGACCATTATCTTGTTGCTCTCCTTGTTGACCTTGCTGACCTTGTTCACCTTGACCTTGCTGACCTTGACCTTGCTGACCTTCTTGACCTGATTGTTGACCTTGCCCTTGATCTTGACCTTGTTGGCCTTGACCTTGTTGGCCTTCACCTTGACCTTCACCTTGGCCTTCGCCTTGTCCTTCACCTTGGCCTTCGCCTTGTCCTTCACCTTGGCCTTCACCTTGTCCTTGTCCTTGTCCTTGTCCTTGTCCTTGTCCTTGTCCTTGTCCTTGTCCTTGTCCTTGGCCTTGTCCTTGTCCTTGTCCTTGTCCTTGTCCTTGTCCTTGTCCTTGTCCTTGGCCTTGTCCTTGTCCTTGTCCTT
>CATFLP010000053.1 GCA_949514915.1 Methanobacteriota archaeon
TGTGGAAAATTTACGAGTAGTAGTTATTGGAGATAATTTAGACTTATGTCCCTGCGCAGGAACACACATTCAGAATATTTCAGAAATAGGTGGAATTGAATTTCTAGGGAAAAAATCCAAAGGAAAAGGCACTCAAAGATTTTCATACACATTAAAATAACTATATCAATCTCAATTCCAACCACTTATAGAAAAAATATAAGACACAAAATAGTAACCCGAAGCAACCCCTATTATTATACCTAAAATTGTAGAGACATAAGAACCGAGAGAATAACGTTTTCTTTTAATTATTTGAGCATTTATAGCCAAACTTAATCCAATCAATACCCAAAGAAAGAAGAAGCAAAAACAAGAGACCACAAAATTCCCATTTTCATAACCCGTCCATAACAATACCAAAAATGCAAATGGAATAGAGGAAATAATCGGAACACCTACCCCCTTCCAAAATTCTAAATCTTTGTAAATTTCAATTTCTAAATAATCTAAATCTTCTTCATCCTTTTCCTTTGCAATTTCAAGAATTCCTGGAGACATTTTTCCACTTCCTTAATATATCAACGAAGAGCATCACCAAGCCAACTAAAGATCCACATAAATAGTAAACTACCAAGAATAAAACCCATAATTGTAGAAACTCTCCCCCCAGCACGAAAACTTTCAACAAAAGCAGCACTTCTTGCAATATAAAGTCCAATTATAGGCCAAAGGCAAAGAGTAAACGTCGACCAAATAAAAATCATAATATCCCCAGTAACAAAAACAAAAAACGTCATTATAATTATTGGCATTATTGGAATAACTAAACCAGCCCAAAAAGAACCTTGTTTTATGTAAATTTCATTTTTTGAAATATCCTTCCTATCTTCTTCCTCAATAGAAGCTTCAACTTCGAACTTTTGATCACAAGTAGGGCAAAGCGCAGTTCCTGAATAAGTTGAAGGAACTCGTAGACGTTTACTACAAGTGGGGCATATTACCACTACTTTCTCTTTTTCAGGTTGCATATTGAACCCCTTGATTTTTTCATCATTAACCATCTTCACACACCTCTTTAGAAAATCTCTTCCAACGACGCTGGAAGGATGAAAAACACAATCCATATTGCGTATAATTTTAGTGATAAAACAGCTCCCTTCTTATAAGGTAAATTTCCAGATTCATTAGCACGTAATTTCAACCACCATGCAATAACCGGCCAAAGAACGAGATGCCCTGCCACCCAAATAGTGGTAAAAAAATACTCAATAAATCCCATTCCACTCACAGGTCCATCATACGTGGTCGTTAAGATGAACACCGCAAAAAAAGAACATCCCCAACCAACAATAATAGGAATTCCCATTCCAAACCAATAATCTTTGGTATTTTGCTTTACTTCTTTATTAACGAATATTTGCATCTCACTCACTATTTATTATAATTCATAGTTCCAATAAACATTACAGGGTCTCCACTAGATAATTTTCCTTTAAATTCACCCCTTCTTTCCCCCACTTTCATTTGTAATCTAAATTCAGTAGGGTCCTGATTTTTACGTTTGTTATGTTTCTTGAAATGATGTACGAATACTTTGTATTCTCCAGGTTTTGCTTTTCCTTTCTCCCAAAATACATTCTCAACAGGTGTTTTCGACTCAGGTTTAAAATTCATATCAACATCTAAATTTCCACCACAAACAGTAGTTCTACTACCACTATGAAGAATTTCACCACTTGGGGCTGTTACAATAATATCAAGATCATTAAAATTATCCCATAATAATGAGATTCTAAAGTCTCCATCTTTTGCTCCCGCTTTTCTTAATCTTTTATCGAAATCAGAATCTCGTCTTTCTTCTTCAGGAATCATTTCTAATGGCCCTGCTCCCTCAGAATCAGTCAAAGCCTTCATCATCCTTTCATTTGCAACTGAAGTCCTTCTAATTCTTTCTTCTTCCATTTCTAAATCTGAAATTTTATCCGCTAATAATGTGTTTAAGAAAACAATTTTTTCCTCATTAACTCCACTAATTTCCAACTCTTTTAATTCTGCTAAACTTCCATCATTAATTTTAGCAATTAAATCCTCTGCCTTTTGATTCTCAGCAATAATTTTTTCTTCAGCTTCCTTTTGTTCCAGGTGTTTCTTCATTTCTTCTTTTAATGTAAATAATTCATTATATCTTACACGAGATAATCCTTCAAGAGAAATATCCTCTAATTCAGTTGAAGTTGAAGCCCCCTCCATTTTTTCTTTAACAGAAAGATAAACCCCCTCTTTTTCTTGAATGTCCTTGGCACGAGAACTAATATCATCAATTTCAACATTTGAAATAAATTTCATAGGGTCTCCAAATGAAGTTTGGCTACTAATAAATTCAACTTCATTCGAACCATTTGCAATTCTTATAGTAAATTTAGTAGGATCTTTCCCCCTCAATCTTCCATGCCTTTTTCTATGCCATACAAATATAGAATATTCTCCTTTCTCTGCTGTAATCCCTTCCCACACAATATTTTCTAATGGAGCTTTAGATTCTGGCTTCATATTCATCTCTAAATCTAAAAGACCATTACAACTTGATGTTTTCCTAGTTCTATGAATTAGTTCATCTTTTGGTGTTTTAATGATTAAATCTAAATCATTATTATTATCCCAAATTAAACTAAATTGCACATCTCCAATTTTTGCTCCATATTCTCCAAAACGACTTAGATATATATTTTCTAAATCTTCATTAAAATCAATTTTTGGAATTGGATCTTTTTCCAAGGCATTTTCTACATGAGTTCTAATCGTTTCTTCCTCTTTCAAAATTACAAACATTTCATCCTTTAATCTTGTTAATTCTTCTTGTTGAGATTCATTAACATCACCAATTTCAATTTCTTTAATTTCATCTGAAGTTTGTGCATGTTGAATTGCTTTTTTAATAGAATTATATTTCTCCAATTCTTCTTGTTCAATTCTCAATCTTTCTCTTTCTTCTAAAAATTCCAATCTCCCAAGTCTTAATTTTTCTAATTCAATTGAGTATTTTTCACCAACACTAAATATTTCAAATCCTTGTAATTCTTCAATATCCTCAATAGATTTTAATTGATCTCTGAGCTTTTGATAATTGATTCTATATTGCTCATCTCTTAATATTGCAACTAATGCAGCCCTTCTAGAAACCTTCAATTCTTTCAACATTTCCAGATTACTTTCTCCAATATCTTCAATATCTTCTTCCTCAAATTCAAAACTATCTAATTCCAAAACATTATCAAATTCAGAAATGATTTTTGAATATTTATCCATTAGTAAACCAGATTTTGCATCTTCTAATTCTACTAATTTTTCATTTCTCATTTTAATTAATTCAAACTCATTTTCTTCACTAACACCAGTAATTATCAAATCATTTAATTCAGCAATACTATCTGAATTTGAAATCAAATCCTCATATATTTTATTTGCAACAATCATTCTACGCATCTTTTTAATTTGTATTAATTCTCTCTCTTGTCGTGAATTAACACCACTAATCTCCAACTCATCAAACTCTTCAACTTTTTCAAAACTCTCAATCTCTTCAATTAACTCTTCATAACGTTTTAATTGTTTAGCTAAAGTCTCTCTTCCCGTTAATAATTTATGTCTCTGCTCATAATTTTCATTTAAATTATCTAATTGTTTGTCATTGACACCTTCAATAACAATTTCTTCTAATTCAGCAACTGTTTCTGAATTAAATATTAATTCATTCAATTCTTCGAATTTTTCTAATTGTGCTAAATCAAGTTCTTCTTTAATAATTCTAGCACGAGAAATCTCAACTAATTTATTCAATTCTTCCAATTCTCTTTCATTCGGAGCCTTAATTTCAATACTTTCTAATTCTTCAATTGTTTGAGCATGTTCAATATTGTATCTTAAAGCCTCTTCCTCTTTCATCTTCTTTAATTTTTCTTTAAGGACCGCTTCTTCTAACTCTAATTTTTCTTTTTCTTGGAGCATTCTTTTTTCTGTAACTTCATCTTGCTTCCTTCTCAACCGCTCCTTCATTTTTTCAGCATCTTGATGATCAACTTCTCTTTTTAATAATCTTAATACATGAGACAATTCCGCCATTCTTAAATCTAAATCAGCTAAATCCATATTCTCAATATTATCATCAAAAGATTCATCAGGAGGAATTCCTAATTTATCCTGTAATTGTAATACTTCATCAGCCATATTCATACATTTTGTACGTTTATTTTCTAAATCAATACGTGCTGAAGCCCTCGCTTTTCTTATATCTTGAACATCTCCAATTTCTTGTTCTAAATCTGATAGAGATTTCTTTTTACCAAGCATTTCCCCCCTTAGCGATTTTATATTTTCACTTTCATCAAGTTTAGATTTATTACGCCTTCCAAAGAGGCTAAAACCACCCTCCTTTTCACCATATAATTTTGGCATTTCAAAATCAACTATAGATGACAATCTTCCATCATCTTCTAAATCATTATTTGTAAAGAAAACAAACCAAATTAAAATTACTAAGAAAAGAGTAGTGCCAATAATTAATATTGTTGTCATCATTGATTAATACCACCCTTGGCAATGCCTCGTTACCCTTCCCAATTCATTCACAAATTTGACCTTTATTATCCCATCCTTAATTATTATTAATAAAATATTTTATTATAAATTTATTAATGAAATTAAATTATATTTATCAATCATTCATAAACTCATCCAACTCATCAAGAATTTTATATTTTTCATCCCGTTTATTTTTCAAATCTAAATCTTTAATTTCTTCACCTAATCTATCATTTAAATTTATTTTTTTAATTATTTTATTAGGATTTGTTCTACCTAATTTTTCTGGAACTGCTTTAGGGATTTTTTTGATAAATTCTTCAATAACTTCCCTATTTTGGGTAATTTCATAGTTTTTATCTTTTTTTTGTTCTTCGATTATCTCTTCATAATTTTTAATTATTTTTTTATGGTTAACATTATTATTTTTATTTCTAGTATGTGAAATTAATTCTCGTGCCAATCCTTTAATAGGATTTAAATCATCTAATTTACCTATTTTTTTCATTAACAATTTGTGAGAAGTAATACAAGATTTACATCTACTGGATTTTGGCTCATCAGGCGCATCACAAACATAACAACATTGCTCTAAACCCATCTCTAACATTGCTCTTCGAGGTAATGACACAATATTTGCAAACAGTCTTAGTTCATGAATTCACCCCTTAAAATAACAAGAGTTGATATCTCACGAACATTTCCCATATTCTAAGGGAGAATAGAATGCGTGATCCTCGAGCCTCTATTTTAGATAATGATCCCTTCACAAAAAAGAATGAGGGAGTAAGGCCATTTAATCCTAGAAAAGGTCCGAAAAATGTTTCAGAAACCCCAATCTTCCAAAGATTTTGGGAAATTTCAATGAATCAACCAGCAGTAAATCACAAAGGGAATTTATGGCATTTTAGTAAAACAGAAAAACAACATTTGTTATTAGCAACAGCCGCATTTTCCATTGCAATTGCATTTTTTAGTGTAGGGGGCATTTTTAGTTTAATGTCAACTGGTTTAATTATAGGATTAGTAGAGATGTTAGTCCATACCCCAATTTACATATTAGCCATTGCTCCAGCATTTGTTTTACACGAAATAGGACATAAGATAGTTGCAAAATATTATGGTTGTTGGGCAGAATTTAGGGCAGATCCCCAAGGTTTACAAACAGGAATTTTAATTTCAGCAGTAATAGGAATTATTTTCATGTCTCCTGGAGCTGTGATGGTTTCGGGAATGGTTTCCAAAAAACAAAATGGACACATTGCAATTGCAGGGCCATTAGTTAATTTATTTTTATTTTTAATAGCAATTCCATTAGGAATTTTGTTGTTTGTTTTAATGGGTATAACTGAGCCCATATATCCATTAACATCTAACGGCTTATCATTAAAAGGAATAGGATATATGACAGTAAGTACTTGGCTTTGGATTAATGCGATTTTAGGATTATTCAATATGCTTCCATTTGGACCTTTAGATGGTTTGAAAGTAAAGGGGTGGTCAGAAAATTATTTTTGGTTAACAATTGTACTTTTTGGAATATTAGTATATTCACAATTTGCTGGATATACTATGGGAATAATCTTATCACTTTCAAATATGATAATTTCATAA
>CATFLP010000054.1 GCA_949514915.1 Methanobacteriota archaeon
GCATTAAATGTTACTGTAGAATTTGGAGGTACACTTACTGGCAGCGATTCAGAAGTTATTGCAGATAATATTTCAATTTCCTCTTCTGATATTGGGGATGTAACATCATCCTTAATTTTAAATGGAGACATAGAGATTTTTTGTGACTTATTAGAAATGACCTGGCATGAAATCACTCTAAATGGAGATGTTAATTTTATTTCAAGTACTAATTGTGAATTATCTCTATTTGGAGGAGGGGTAATTGGACAAACTAATTTCCCTAACGGAGGAGCCATCGTCAAGTTCAGTAATTTATTTGTTAGTGTAGTTGATGAAGGAAAACCGATTTCATTAGCTACAGTGTCATTAGATGGAGAAGAAGAAAGCAACGAAATCATTTCTGCTATTACAGACGTTACTGGAACCACAAATTTGAGAGCTAAAAGTACAACATATAATCAAAGTGGAGTTTTCGATGATGAAAACTTAGATAGAATTGTTACAATGGAAATAGAATCCTTAGGCATATCTCAAACGTATTATTGGGATGTTTCATATTCGTCAGAAAAGATGTTTGTAGCTTCGATAGTTAATTCTGATGAAATTTACAATTATTTGAATTTAGATTCAGAATGGTCTCCATATTATCTTTTTGAAGATTTAGTAGTTTCTGGATTAATGGAAATAGATAATGGAGTAGATTTACAAATTTCAACAGATAAAGGACTTATAATTACAGGCCAATTAAATGTTGGAAGTGCTAGTTTACATGGGGATGATTGGTCGGGGATTTCTGTGAATGGAGGTCAAATAAATCTTGCTGGAAGTTACCTTTTAAATGCAATTCAGAGTATATCTTTGGAAAATTCAGCATTTGCAGAATTAAGTAATGTTACATTGTATAATTCAATCGAAGGCCATATTATGATTAGTTCTAGTAGTTCAGTTAATTTGGTTGATAGTTCACTAGAACTTGGAGATAATTGTATAAAAACGTCTAATGATCCTGAAATTTCATTGAAGGTTCATTCAACAGATATTTCTTCTTGTTCAGTGGGAGTAAGAGTCACAGGAACTCAAATCGATTTCAACGATATTAGCATGTCTGGGCTAGAAACGGGTATTAGAGCAGTGGAAGTAGATGGTACGATAAATAATATTATCATGGACGAAATAGGTTCATATGGTTTAGAAATTTTAGATCAGACGGGGCAATTATTAATCTCAAATATTGATCTAGATTCAAAATCAATTGCGTTATCAATAGAAGACAGCACAGGCGTAGAAGTGGTTAATGCACAAACATCTAGTGTTAATTTAATTAGATCCTCCATAGTTCTAAATAATTTAATTTCTGATGAAATCAATGTATTTGACAGTCGAGCATTTGAAGCAGTGATTATGGAGAATGTAGTGGCTACAGTATTCAATGCTAGTGGAAATTCTGGACAATCTTGTGTTACCTTGGTTTCTAGTATAATCGATTCGATATCCCTTGATGACGTATGTATGAATATGGCAGGCGGAGAAGTAGGAGACATCTCATTAGAATCAACATATGAAATAGTCTCTACATTAGAGGATACAGATTTTAATACAATCTCTGTAACTGGTTTAGCAGAATTAACAATTGCACAAACACATTATTTTTCAGCTACTTTGAATGGAGAATTAGTAGATGCCATGTTTGAATTAATTCAAGAAACAGACATGCCAGCAATATCTTTTATTGGTGCCCAAAATATATCACTCATTTGGAAATCTATAACTTCAGAAGGAGAAACAAGTTTAGTTAATGCAACATTGTCAGTATCTTTTGTTGGCGCGGTCCCCACTTCAGTTTCAGTTTCATTAGGTCCATCTTTTGAAATTTCAGAAATAGTTTTAGAAAATAATCCCTCTCCAATAGTAAGTCTTATTCTTCCAGAAGGCCTTGACCAGATATCTCAAGGTTCAACAGTGACTTCTTCAGGAGCAATTACAGAAATTAATTATACAGCAACCGATAATCATGGGATATCTTCTGTAACATGGCATTTATTTAACTTAGATACAAATGAAGAAACAATTACAGTTTCTGATTCCGCTTATGAGTTATCTAATCTAGAAGAAGGAGAATATTCAATTTCTATTATTGTAAAAGATAATTATGATGCAATAACGGTTGTAACACAATTATTTACAATAACTCCTTCAGATAATGATGGAGATGATATAGAAACTTGTGTCCCTGAATTATGGTGGGATGATCTAAATCAAAGACACTGTGGTCCTGATAATGTAGATAAAGACGATGATAATGATGGGGTTTCAGACACATTAGATGCATTTATTTTCGATTCCTGTGCATCTAAAGATACAGATTCTGACGGAATGCCAGATGAGATAGTAGAGAATTGTGAAACTACATTAATTATTGATGAAGATAAAGATGGTAATGGGATAATAGATTCAAAAGAAGTAACTCTGGCAGGAGATGAAACTTCATCAGGTATTAATTTCATTATGTGGGCATTATTGATATTAATAATCGGTGGGGCATTATTTAGGAGATTTAAATTAAGTGAGGTATGACTTTGGTTGAACCATCTCCCATACTTATTGGAAGTTTAATTACCACTGCAGTTGGTTTAATTGTAGTTTATGATTTATTACATCTCTATAAGAATAAAAAAACAGTACCTAAATTAGGAAAATTGCCCATGGGGGGGTTTGCTTGGAGTAGCACAGTAGAACAGGAATTATTTCGTAATGGCCCAAACATCCTGACATTAATTACAATGGCAATTTTACCATGGATATTAGCATCTCCTACCTCTACACCTTTTTGGATTCTAATAATTTTTGACTTGCTATTGTTGTTATTAGTAATTACAATGCTTTTACCAAAACGTTATGCAATTACAAAAACAAGTATTTATGCAGACGGTCAGAGATTAGATTGGCCCGCAATCAAAGAATTAGATGTAGAAGAAACAATATCCAGAAGGATTGTATTACATAGAGAAGGATGGTGGATTTTTGCACCATTACCATTAGGAGGCTCTAAAGAAGAATTATCTATCGCAAGAGAATTAATTATTAGGGCACAAAATAATGAGTGGTTAGAAATAATAAATCAAGAAGAGGAGTAATTAATTAAAAAAATAGAGAGGGCTAAATACCCCCTTGTACTTAGCATTTTTATGGAGTGGACACGTAGTGGCGAGGATTTATTTGTAAGGATAGATCCAAATGAAGAGATTCATAAATCATTACAAAAATTAGCAGACGAAATCGGTTTTGATGCAGCTGCAATTACTAGCGGAATTGGTCGAACTAGAGAGAATATATATGGATATATGGATGATGAAGGAGCATATCAAAAGAGAGATCTCCCCACTCCTTCAGAACTGGTTAGTTTATCAGGAAATATTGCAAGAACACAACAAGGAGACGCTTTTACACATATCCATTGTTGTTTGTCAGATGATGATAATAACGTACATGCAGGACATATGTTTCAAGCAATAGTGCATGTGGTTGCTGAAATTCATATAAGGATTCTTACAAAAGCAATTATGACTAGATGTCCACTAGCTGATGTTGAATTATTAGGATTAGAATTCTCATAATTATTAATTTACAAGAGGCGGTCTTAATGTCAAATATTGAACGAATTCAAGAATTAATGGATTCTATTAGTTACCATAGAGAACTATATTATAATCATTCAGCACCAGAAATTAGTGATTCTGAGTTTGATATTCTTTGGGACGAATTAAAAAAATTAGATCCAGATAATGAAGTACTTCATCAAGTAGGCCCAGAACCATTACCTGGTACAGTAAAAGTTGAACATTTATTCCCAATGTTATCATTGGATAAGGGAACAACAGATGATGACATAGTTCATTTTGTAAGTCAGTCAACTTCAGGCGGGAAACGTTATCTCGGCCAACCAAAATTAGATGGTTCTGCATTATCACTTGAGTATGTTTCAGGAAACCTCCATAGAGCAGCAACCAGAGGTAGTGGAGAGCGTGGAGAAGACGTTACACTAAATGCCAAATTAGTTGCAAATATCCCTTCCCGACTTAATGTTCCTATTGATTGTCATGTGCGTGGAGAGGTTGTTATGCCATTAGCACTTTTTGAAGAAAAATATAAAGAAGTATCTCCCAATCCTAGAAATTTATGCTCAGGTGCATTAAGACAGAAACATGGAGATGGAAAAGCGGAAGCATCAGATTTAGTTTTTTGGGCTTATGATGTTAAATTCCCAGAAGATTCTCCAATGGCAATTAATGATAGTGAATTATTACATTGGTTAATCAAAGCAGGAATTAAACCAGCACCATGGGAAATTTTTGAATCGGCTAACCCCGAAAAAGAAATGATTGAATTTACTAAAGAATGGAGTTTGAAAAGATCATCATATGAGTTTGAAATAGATGGAATAGTATTCAAATTAGATGAATTAAATCATCGTGAAAGATTAGGATTTACTGCTCATCATCCTAGGTGGGCATTAGCATGGAAATTTCCTTCTCAAGAGGCACATTCTGTATTATTAGGTGTAGATTGGCAAACTGGAAGAACAGGTGTAGTAACTCCAGTAGGAAGAATAGCCCCTCAGATGGTAGGGGGAGTTACTGTGGAGAATGTTACATTACATAACATCGGAGAAGTTCAAAGGTTAGGAATAAAAATTGGAGATAAAGTATTAATTACACGTAGAGGCGATGTAATACCTAAAATTATTGAAAATTTAGGTCAGGCCAAAATTGAGGACATTAAAAATAGAACACATGCAGATGGGACATTGTTTCATGGAGAATTAATATACGAAGATATTGAAGTTCCAAGTAATTGCCCCTCATGTTCTAGATCTTTAATAATAGATGGTGCATTTTTGAGATGCCTATCATTAGAATGTAGTGCAAGAACGGCTAGATCACTAATTTATTGGTGTAGATCTTTAGAAATGGATGGGATTGGAGAGAAATTAATACAATCGTTATTGGAACTTAAATTAGTTGAATCGATTGTAGATTTATACAAATTAACACATGCACAGATTTCTTCATTAGATCGAATGGGAGATAAAAGTGCAAATAATGTGATTAAAGAATTATCTAAAACAAGAGAGCTAAGCCTATCTAAATTCTTACATGCTTTAGGTATGGAAAGAATCGGCCCAGAGGTTGCTATTGTACTCTCTCAACACTTTGTTAGTCTAGAGGAATTATTAAATTGGGTTGAAAATGGAGAGAATAGCGAATTAACTATTATTGATGGTATTGGAGAAAAAGTAGCAGAAATTTTCCGTGAAGGAATTAATAATCGTTTAGACTTAATTTCTAATTTATCTAAAATAATTAAAATTACAGATCAAAAAGAAGCACATAAAGGAATATTCGATTCAAAAACGTTCTGTATTACTGGTTCCCTTTCTAAACCAAGGAAAGAGATTACACTCGCGATAAAAAATGTTGGGGGTAAAGTAGTGTCATCAGTTTCATCTAAATTAGATTATTTAGTTGTAGGTGAATCAGCAGGATCAAAGTTAGACAAAGCAAAAGAATTAGGTGTAACAATTATTGATGAAAATAAATTATTTGATTTAATAAGCCCTAATGTTTCAGAACCTGTAAAAATTAAAAAGACCTTATTTGATTATGAATAATTAGGGTTTTCCGACAGCATATACATCCCAACCCATATCTTCTAACTTCGTTATATCCAATACTCTTCTACCATCATATACAAGTGGTTTTCGCATATTTTTTAGTAAAGATTCCCAATCAAGGTTTATACAAATTGAATGCCCAGTTACTAATACAACTAAATCAAAATCCTTGGCAGCGTTAATATCAGTAATTACATCAACATTGTTTGGATATACATCGTTTTCCAAATGAGGGTCCCACACAGAAACTTTGATGTCAGCATCAGTAAGTGCTAATGCAAGATGTTCAGCAGGAGTTTCTCTGTGGTCTCCAACTTCAGCTTTATATGACCATCCTAAAAATAAAATATTTGCATCATTTGCTGAAACATTATTTTTGTATAAAATATCCTTTAATACTGAAAATACATGTATTGGCATTGTTCTGTTTACTGCTCTTGCTGCAGTAATTAATTCTGCAGGAACACCTACTTGCTCAGCTCTCTGAATCATATAATATGGATCTACTGGAATACAATGACCTCCAACTCCAACACCAGGAGTATATCTATGGAAATTCCATTTTGTTGCTGCAGCATTAAGAACATCTTCAATATCAATATTTAATGCTGGAAAAATTCTTGCTAATTCATTTACAAGTGCAATATTGATGTCTCTTTGAACATTCTCAATTACTTTAGCAGCCTCAGCGACTTCAATTTTTCCAACGTAATCTACCCTTCCGCTAGTTAATTTAGAGTATATTTTTACTAAAGTATCTCCAATTTTAGGGTTTAAACTTCCTATGACCCTTGCAACTTTTCTAACCCCGTTTGCTTCATCTCCAGGATTAAATCTTTCAGGGCAATATGCGATATTTACATCAACACCTTCTTTTAATCCATATTTTTCAATCAAAGGAAGCCATGATTGTGCAGTAACTCCAGGATAAACAGTACTTTCAAGAACAACAATTTTACCTGAGTTAGGTTCGATTGTCTTAAAAATATTATCTCCTGCACTAATTACATATTTCAAATCAGGTTTCAAATCAGAAGTAACTGGTGTAGGAACCGTAACGATTAATATTTCACAATTTTCAACAGCAATTGAAGTATCTGTAGTGATGTTCCATTTTTTAGTATTTGGATCAGGTATAATATCATCAATTTCAGGATCTCCTGTAGGATTTTTTCCTTGAAGAATTGTATCTACTACGCGTTGAGAGACGTCTACTCCCCAAACATTAAATCCCGCATCTAAGAATCCAATTGCAGTAGGTAAACCTACATATCCAAGACCGATAATTCCTACAGAAATATTTCCATTTTGAATAGCATCATTTAAGTTTAAATTC
The DNA here is from genome assembly GCA_949514915.1 of Methanobacteriota archaeon. Lineage (GTDB taxonomy): Archaea > Thermoplasmatota > Poseidoniia > Poseidoniales > Poseidoniaceae > MGIIa-I. The sequence continues at coordinate 6,990 of CATFLP010000054.1, forward strand.
CCAACCATGCACCTGCCCAGTCAATTATGATTATCAATACGTCGTTTAAAATTAATTATTTTTTACATTTTTTACATTTTTTTCCAATTTCCGCAAATCAGTAAAAATGAGATAAAAAACACTTTTTATTTTTAATTTACTATAATAGTCATTAATGATGATTTTTTCCAAGGGTTTATCAGTAATGATAAATTACTAAATTTCAATCTAATAAATGGAGAGTGTAAATATGGAAAGAGTAATTACTTCTGAATTCTGTAAAGAAGTTGGTGAACTTAGTCCTGAGGCTTTAAAATTAGATCGTAATAGAATGAAATTTATTTTAAAAAAGAAATTTAGAAATCTTTCTGGAAGGAAAAGACTTGGATTGGTTTGGATGGTATTAGATCCAATAGTAGTATCATTAGTATATTTATTTGTGTTTTCTGTCCTAAGTGCAAGGACTAGTATAGTAACAATTTTCGTTGGCATTACTTTATTCCGTTTGACGCAAAACTCACTTAAAATTGGAATGAATTCAATCAAAGATTTTACGGGTGGCTTGAAAGCCGAAAGAGTCCGCACTCGAGTTTTGATAGGTTCAATGATTCGTTACAGGTCTATTGATAATTTTTTACAATCATTTGGTGTTGCTTTAATTCTCCTAATTGTATTTGATGCACCATTAATAGGAATAATTTCGTTTTTAATAATTTCACAACTTATAGGATTTTTAAGTGAGGGTGTTGGAATGAATTTAGCCCCATTAGCAAAAAAAGTACCAGATTTAATTAATGTCGTCAATTATATATTGATGACATTATTTTTCGCTTCACCAGCATTATATCCGCTAAGTGCAACAGAAGGAATACATTACAAATTAAACGAATTACATCCATTTACTTATTTTGTAGAAACAGCCAGATATTTTTTGAATGAAGAATCAGAAATACTTAATTTAGATTATAGATTATTTGGATTTTTTATTTTTATTCTTGTAGCTTCAATAATAAGAGGTTACTCAATTATTGATAAATTAAGATGGAGGATGACAACATGGTCTTAGAAAATTCAGAAGCAGATGAAAAAATTACAAAATCTACTGTAATTGAAATTTCTGATTTTTGTGTAGATTACCATATGTTTAAACGAAGCCGTAAGAAACCATTGGGTGAATTTGAAGAATATAATGCTCTGAAAAAAATTGATATTAATATTAGTGATGGTGAAATAGTAGCTTTATTGGGCAGAAATGGAGCTGGAAAGTCTACTTTATTGAGATGTATTGCTGGTTTATTGAGGCCCTCTAAAGGAAAGCTTGTTACTAATGGCAGAGTTATATTATTAGCTGGAGCTGACCCAGGATTTATAGCACAATTGTCAGGAAGGCAAAATGTAATTGAATTAGCATTAGCATATGGAATATCAGAAAATGAATTACCTGATTTTATCGAATCGATAGAAAAGTTTGCAGATATAGGAGAAGCATTTGATAGAAAACTTTCAGGCTATTCAACGGGTATGCGAGGTAAAGTTGGATTTGGATTTATTACTGCATTGAAGCCAGATATATTGTTAATGGATGAAACACTTGGAGTTGGAGATAGAGAATTTAGAAAAAAGGCTTCAAAAAGGTTAAATGAATTTATTAAGAGATCTGGAACAGTAATTATTTCTACGCACTCTCTTGGCTTAGCAAGAGATATTTGTACTAGGGGAATTGTTTTAGATAAAGGAGGTATTGTGATAGATTCTAATGCAGAAGAAGCAATCTCATATTACATAAATATGACAGAAAAGAGTTGATTTAATGACATTTTTCGAAATTCTTGAAATATTAGGTATTTGTATTGGGATTTATTTTGGAATACTCTTTTTCCCTTGGCTTTTTGCAATTTTTCTTAACAAAGTAGAAACAAATGAAAAGATTAGTTTAGAGGTGCCCACAATAACTAAATCTAAAAAATATTCATATCATATTAATTTAGGTACCGAGCTGGTCATTAATCAAGATGATTTAGATGTGGCATTGATTATTAATCAAGAAGATATGGATGAGGAATTAAAGATTGAATTAGAAAAAAGAAATATGTTGTTCACAGAATCGGATTCAAACTTAGTTGGAAAAATAGAATTAGTTGAGGATTTGTTAAAAATTAGTAAAAGGCATATTAGGAAAGCCATACAAAAAAATGAATTAAAAAATAATTTAAAAATTTTACAAAATAATCCAGAAGACCAAGAGTCATTATTTTCAATTATGCGGTATTATTACAACAATAAAGAGTATGAAAATTGTATAAAAGCAGCAAATAAAATACAAAAAATAGACAATGGTAATATTGATGCCCTGCGTTTAATGGCCAAATCACATAAAAATTTAGGGAATTTGGAAAAATCGTTAAAAATTAGTTTAGAAATTATAGAAAAAGACACAAAAGATTTAGATACATTATTTATTTTGGCAAGATTATTTTTTACTACAGGAGATAATCATAATTGTATTGAATATTCAGAACAAATTTTGGCAATAGATGAAAGTAATATTGATGCCATGCGATTGATAGCTAGATCATATCGGAAATTAGAAGATAATTCAGAATGTATAAATGCATATTTGAAAATAATTGAAAAATATCCTGAAGACATGGATTCATTAGTTGCAATATCTAGAATTTATTATAATTTGAAAGATTATGAAAATTGTATTATTGCTTCACAAAATGTTTTGAAAGTAGATAAATATAATGCTAATGCTAAACGTTTATTTTCTAGAGTAGTTAGAGTATTTTATAATGAGAAAGATTATGAAAATTGTATTACTGCTGCTAAAAAATATTTGATGTTTGATGATAAAGATATTGATGTGATGCGTTTAATTGCAGAATCAAATAATAATTTGGGGAATTCACAAGAATCCTTAACAAATTATATCCATATTCTTGAAAAATATCCTCAAGACATAAAAACAATTATTATTATTATTAGGATTTATTATGATTTGAAAAATTATCATGAGACATTAGTTTATTGTGATAAATTATTATTAATAGACAAGGAAAATAAAATTGGAACTTTATTTAAATCCAGATCTTTGGTGAAATTAGAAGAGTTTCAGCAAGCAATATTTTATTGGGAGAAATTACTAGAAATAGAAGAAAATAATATAGAAGCATTAGTTGAATTAGGGGAAAATTTACATAAATTAGGTGATTTTAAAAATGCAGCATTGTATTTGGAAAAAGGACTAGAAATACAGCCTAAAAATATTAGAGCAATTAGGTCGTTGGCATTAATATATGATCATTTGAACTTAGATGAAAAAGCATTAAAATATTATATTCTGAGTTGTAAACATAATCCAAAGGTATTATCAAATTGGGAAAAGAGGATTAATTTATTATACCGTATGAACAATGAAAAGAAAGCAAAAAATTGTTTAAATGAAATTATTACATTGTTGGGGGATACACTCGAGGGGAATTTAGTGGCCATATCTGTAGCAATTAGTTGGTATTGGGAAGAAGAAGCAACAGAATTAATCAATAGATCAAAACTTAAATGGGGAGAAGACGTTGAATATCAAGTTTCTCAATTATGGGAAGAACATTGGAAGAAATAAATAGAAATTATAATTATTAATGACTGGGGGAGATTTTTTGATAATCAAAGTAGAATATTCAAAGGAAGAACAATCAGAGATTATATTCCATATTGAGCTAGAAGATGAGGATAAAATTAATCCAAGTCCGAAATTTTCATTGAATGAAAACACTTGTAAATTTGTAATTCCTGATGAAGTTTCCTTTGATGAAATTCATCCGGATCATTTAGCTTTAGTATCAATATTAATTTCTCACCCATTTATTGGAAAAAGAATAGTATTTCCCAAAGCAGTAAGTAAAGAATTTTCATCTAAAGCAAATAGTATCATTACAAGATATGTTGTTGAAAATATTGATGAAGAACTTCAGCCATGGACACCATCTATTGATTCTAGGCCAGTGTTAGCATTTAGTGGAGGAGCAGATTCGACAGCTGCATTAGCATTAATGCCAGAAAATACGGCAGCAGTTTTCTTAGACAGACCACTTCCTACAAAGCCATCGTGGAGTATTTGGAAAAATTTTTTGGGGTTGATGTTAAGATTGAAAAGAGGAGTTTCATTATACGACAAAGATGCACCCCACATCGCTTGTGAAAAATTAACTGAATTTGGATATGAAGTTGTTAAAATGGAAACAAATTTAGAATATCTTCGAAAACCAGTAGGATTTCCTGTAGATGTGGCAAATTCTGCACCAGCAATTCTTCTTGCTAACCATATGAAATTTGATGCCGTTGCATTTGGAACAATAATGGAATCTGCTTTTGGAATCGGCCATGAAAACTTTAGAAATTACCCAAAAAGTCCACATTATAAAATGTGGGGAACCCTTTTTGCTGCTGCAGGATTGCCATTAATGCAAGTAGTTTCGGGAGTTAGCGAAGTAGGAACATCAATAATTAATAGAGATTCATCATTTGGGCACATCGCTCACTCTTGTATGAGGGGGAAGTGGATGGATCCTTGTAGGAATTGTTGGAAATGCTTTAGGAAATTATTGCTTGACTCTGTTGTCAATAAAGAAAAAATGACTGATAAAGAATTAGATGATTTATTCAAAATAAATGAAGCCAAACGCTTTCTTTCTAGTTTCCCTATTAAACATGAAAATGTATTGACATATTCAACATCTAAATATTTAGAATTATTTGAATTAGATATTGAAAATAATTCTATGATGAGTATATTGACAAAAAGAGTAAGAGGGGATGTAATGGAAGTAGAATGGATGGAAAAATATTTTCCAATGATGTTTGATTTGATACCTGAAAAATATAGAGAAGATATTAAAATTAAATTAGAAAAATATTTACAACCAATGTCCAAAGAGGAACAAGAGTTTGTTTTAAAATGGAATTTAGAACCAATGTTAAATGACGAAATTTATCAAAAAATGAATACAAATTTTAGTAATAGACTTAAGAATCATTAATCATTTCAATAAGATATTTTGCAACTTGATCAGCGCCATTTTCAGTATGAAGTATTGTGCATTTTTCTTTCATACTATTTCTTACATCAACATCGTATAACATTTCTATTGCATCAGCAATATTATTTTCAGTTCTTTTTCTTAATACTAACATCGCACCTACATCTTCCGCGGCCTTTGCCCTAGCTAATTGATCATCTTGTCCAGTGTCCATATTTGGATAAAAAATTGTTGGGAGAGAAAATTGAACCGCCTCATGGAAAGAATTGTAACCAGCAGCCATTATTGCAAAGTCAAAAGCTTCAAAAAATCTTGAATTAGGATAATCACGAATGATTCTAATACGTTCTCCTGTAACTTTCAATCTATCTCCAATCATCGATTCACCCAATACGACATAGATGTCTTCATAGCGTTTTAAAGCTTCTAAAGTCATTCCAATTTCAGAATCAATGTCATTGATATTTCCTGCTCCAAGTTGTACATAAACAATTACAGAATCTTGAGGAACACCTAGCCTAACGCATGCATCTTCTCTATTCATCATCTCTCCTCTTTCTAAAAGTAATATGGGGTTACAGGTAATTAAATCTGGATTATATTCTTCTTCTGAACTTAAATCTAATTCTACACTATCCTTTGGCCTAATAATATAATCAAATAGATTAATTCCTTCAGTTGGTGTTTTTGAAATTCCTTTTTTCAATGTACCTCTTCGAAGCCAAAATTTTGTTATTTCGTTGTGATTAGAAATAGAATTTAGCATACCTCTATAGGGGAAAGCGCCATCATAAATAAAATAATTTGGTTTGTGGATTGCAAAAATATTTTCCATAAATTCTTCAGTAAGGGTATTCCATGTTCGAGCATCCATGTTTTTGAATTTCTTTCTTCCAGGAATGTGGTAAGCTACAAATTTACCTTGTTCCTTTAAAATATGAAGTGTAGGCATAGTAGTAAAAAAGATAATTTCTATATTAGGATCTCTTTTTTTAATTCTTTTTGCAATTGCTAAGATTCTTGTAAAATGCCCGAAACCAACACCATTGGTGGGAAATACTACGATTGTGTTCTTATTTACTACTTTATTTTCAACAAAAGAATTATGTTTTGGAGGATTTTTAATACCTAATCTTTCATTTGCTAATACCCATGAAATTTTAATTATATTAAAAGGAAGTAACAATAATCTCCAAGGTTTAATAATTGAATTAATAATAGTATTTCCAATTCTATACGATGCTGAATTTCTTGTTCTTCGCAAATCACGTTTTAATCTTTCAACAACTAATGTTGATTTTTTGGGGACGGAACCGTAAATTTTCCTATTATAAGTTGTAATTTCAGATTTTATAGTCTTTGAAAATTTTTCATTTGCTGTGCCTTTGGAAGAATTTCGGACAACCCGTCTTCGTCTCTTTTCTTCCATTATCTCAACACCGTGAATAATTTAACCATAAAGCATACTATTCGGAGCACCATCTTTTCCTGATTCTTGCACTTGTAATTGATGTTCAAGCATACTTTTTATTTGCTCTTCAATACGCTCTGCTTCTTCAATTAATGGAGTAGTATCAAGATCAACAACAGATAATAGAGAGTCTAATTTCTCAATTAATGCAGAAGCAGCCCTAGCATCGGGAAAACGAGGATCAGCCTCTACTAAGATGCTAAACATGTTCAAACCCATTCTTCTTGCTTCCCCAAGAAGAACACCACTCATTCCACCAATAAGTCCTTGTTCAAGAAGAGGTATCTCCATAGACTCTAGTAATTCTAACCCCTCTTCTGTAGCGGCGACCCCTACAAAATCAATTTCATCTGGATTATCCTCGTATTCCACAATTGGTTCACCAGAACTAGGATCAGGGGGGGGGGATCCTTTTTTTGCAAAAGCATCGATAAAAATACCTTGACTAATTTTGTTTTCCTTTGCCCATTCAAGTATAGAATCTCTCATTGAAAATGCTAATTCGCCTCCAACTTTAAATTCTGAAGAAATCAAAACAACCTTATCACAATTTTCTAATTTACAAATTGGCGCACCAGAATAGATTCTAACTGGAGGCATTGGCCGCCCATCTTTTACTAATGAAATTGCAGGAATCCTATTATCGCTAAGTGCCCCACTAAAATTTAAATTAAGATGTTCTAATAGGTATTGTCCAACAATGCTACTAACCATTCCAACACTTGGAAAACAGCATATTAAGAAGGCATTTTCTACGTCAGCATCTTCTGAAATTTTTATTCGAGTTTCCTCTCCCATGATTCTCTTAGGAGTAATCCCTCCAAAATGCTTTGGAAGGAGAACCTTTCCTTATGCCCATATTGGAGGGGTGATTTCAAGCGTGGGCCAAACAGATACCGCATCAAAATATAGGAAAAGAGGACATATTTTATCGCCTTCTGCTTGGAATCGTTTTGAGTCTTGTCCGAGACAATTTTGGCTTTCAAAACAAAGGTTACCAAGAAAAACGAGTATGGCTGCTGCAGTAGGAACAATTGTACATGGTTCAATAGAAGATATCATAGGTGAAAATTTAACTGGCAGGGATCCAAAAGAGTCTGGATGGATGCCTGCATTAGCAAACAAAGTATTACGTGAGAGATGGGAAGAAGAAAAAGAAATATTTTTCAAAACTCCTAGGCATCCCGAGTGGAAAGATTCTGAATGGGATAATGCAAAAACACAACAATATGGGGGAATTGAATTATTATTAACAAAGGTAGGGGCATCTGGCCTTGATGTTGAAGCAATAACAATTGAATTATGGAGACAAGTACAAAGAATAATCTTGTCATGTGAAGGGGAATTAAGATCTACAGATGGACGTTTAATGGGTAGAATGGATTTACTTTTAGCAAAATTTGATGATAAAGGAAATATTGTAGGATGGGTTGTTGCGGATCTAAAAACAGGAAAAGTACCAACAGGGCCCTTGAAACCAAATGTGAGCAGGCAATTGCGATTTTATCGAGATTTATTAGCTGAAAATAATAAAGTTCACCCAGAAATTACAGCAGAAGGATGGTATACAAGAGGGCCAATGGTTGTTGAATCTAAAGGACCTTCTGTATTAGATGAGGCATATGCAGCATGGGAATTATCTCAGCCTAATGATATACCCTTTGAGGCAAAACCAAGTGATGAAGCTTGCGGTTTTTGCGATTATAAAGCATGGTGTTCACATTGGTGGAATTGGAGACATTCAGGTAATTTAACTAGTCAAAGAGTGTTTGTAGATGCAGTGGTATTACTTGAAAGAGTAGATGTCGAAAAGGGTGCGGGATTAATTGAATTATGTGCTCCAAAGGATAGTCAAGGTGGAATAATACCCACAGGAAAGAAATTTGGTGCTGTTTTTGAGGGTCCTGCTTTAGAATCTTTAAGGAAAATTGTTGCTGATGATTGGAAAGGAGCGATTTTTCTTGGCTCTGTAAAAGCAGATAAGAGCCTTTGGAGAGTAGGTAATTGGTGTGATGTATTACCTTGGAAACCAATACCAGATACAGGTAAAAAGTAAAATTGATTTTAATTTAGTATTGAATTAATTTCCTCAATTATATCTTTTGATAATTGATTATTACTTTTTATCCAAATTAAATATTTTTTATCAATTAAATTTACTTCTTGTAATGTTCTACCTTTATGGCGCCCAAAAGAAAGAACAATGTTTTTTCCAGACCGTCTTAATCTTCCATTAGGATCAATAATGGGCAGGTCATTGATGCTTGGCCCTAAATCTTCCTCTAATTTCTCAGAAGGAGATGAATTCCAAATTTGTAACTCTTCCAATGATTTTCTGAATGGCATTGGGTTATCTTCCATAATTTTCCACAATAAAAGTAATGTTGCAGAAGCATCACTTATTGCATCGTGTGCATTTGTAAGGGAAATTCCATATCTTTTACATAATGCGCCAAGATTATGTGGCTTTGGTATTTTGAGTTTCCTTACTATCTCTAGAGTATCGATTATAGTATGTGGCTTTGGTACTATTTTGCCACACCTCAAAAATTCATTTTCTAATATTGGCCAATCAAACCTTTTGATATTATGTCCAATAACTATTGAATCATTAAATAAATTAGTGATTTTCTCAATATGTGCTCTAAATCCAGGTAAATCGTTTACATCTTTATTTGTAATACCATGAATTTCAGAAGACTTTAATGGAATTTGGATATATGGGTTAACAAGAGAATTAATTCTAATTTCCTTTCCATTAGCATCCGAACCAATAATACCAAATTGGATAATTTTTGATTGGGAAATAGAAAGTCCTGTAGTTTCAAGATCAAATCCAACAACTCTATTATTGTCAAAAATGTCTTCCGCCATACCTTTGCATCTTTTATCTTGTCTTTGAATATTACATAAGAATCAAAAGATAACAACTCTTCGAATAGTTGTGCGCTGGTTAAAAAAATTCAAACATCTTTGGCGTGTAGAGATAAGGGAACCCCCAACTTTTGAAGAATTGGAAAGTAAAGCATCTAAATCATTAGAAGAAGATTATGAGGAAAAAAAGAATACAGAAATCGATGATGCATTTTCTACATTAGAAGGAGACGAGACTCCACTTGAAGAAGCATTAGTAAATTCGGCACCAGATTATGATGTAGGCGAAGTAAATGTTGAGGATTTATTAGAGGAAAAAAATTTAGAGTCACATTATGAATTAAATATTGTAGATGCGAAAATTGAAGATTCAGATGAACATTTAATAGGTGTTAAACAAGTTGAGCCGTAATTTTTTAAAGCATTTAAAATCGAACAAATTGATGCAATTAATACTTAGCGTTGAAATATAATAAGACTACCAAACATTACTGGGGATGGAAAATGAGCGGGTGTAACCATAGAAGATTTGTTGCAAACTCCTTGGTTTTTTTAATGATAAGTACGGTTTTGATGGCCGGATGTACGAGTATTAGTGTTGCAAAGCCTCGTGCAACATTAACAGCTTATCCGAATGAAATAACTTCAGGAGAAGCAGTTAATTTAGATGCACGAGAATCTACAACTTCTGAAGGAGTAATAACAGGTTTTGCTTGGGACTTTGGAGACGGAAATATGACAGAAACCCTTGTTGGTTTTACCAGTCACGTTTACAATAGTCCTGGAAAATATTCGATTACGGTAACCGTTACAAATAGCGAAGGAGGAAGTGATAGCTCTACTACAGATATTTTTGTAAATGGAATTCCTGTTATTGTGTTGGATTTACCACTTTTAGTTAAAGCAGGTGAATCAGTACTAATTGACGCATCATCTTCATACGATCCAGAAGGCGGACAACTTCAATATGAATGGGATTCTAATCTTTCTAAAGATAGTAATGGTAATGGAAATCCTGTAGATGACATTGATTTTACTAATTCATCAATAACTTTACCAACCACAGAAAGTGGATTATTAACTGGCCGTTTGAAAATAATTGATGACGTGGGAGCATCTGTTACTAAAGATTGGGAGATAGATGTAAACACTAGAGACTTTGAAGTGCGTTGGGTAAAAAGAATAAGAGAATACACATGGTCTGGAAACTTAAAAACTGGCGAGGAATGGAATAGTTCGCATATTCCTTCAGTTGAAGGCATTTTGTCATCAATTAGTGCAAAATTAATCTTAACTCAAGATGGAAATCCATTAGGGGATGAGAATTTTACATTATCATTAGAGGTTCCAAACGATAGTTGGGCAGCTGATGCAGAAACTTCTAGACAAACACCATCTGATAATGCAGAAGCAATTATTTCACGTGAGGATTTGAATAATATTCCTAATGGTACACAAATTTATTCTTCAGATTCTAAGGATATTTTAATGAATATATTATTTGACGACTCATCAATTTTTGGAACGGGTGATTGGGTTTGGGAAGTATATTCTAGAGGCTTAGATTCGGGACTTCCTTTTGATTTTCCAGACGGTATTGATCCAGGAAATGATTGGACATTAGAAATTACTTTTGAGGTATATGAGCCAGTAATTGTTGAATTAGCTTACTTTGTAATTTAATTAAATTTAATCGGAATAGTTGTTTTCCAACTAGACATTGGCAATTTTTTACCCTTCCCAAGTGCAATAATAGGATTAATCTTGTTTAAGTTACCGTGAATTCCAGCAACATCGAATTTAACCTTTAAATCTAAAAAGCCATCTCTATTTGCAACTTCTAACATTTCATCTTCCAAATCAATTCGTCCTAATTCTTCCCCGTTAGTTGCACTAGTAAATACCAAACTATTCCCATTTACAGTTGCTCTAGGACTAAAATCAAAATCTTCAGTATGCATCATTTTTGCCACAGTATCCACAATCAATTTTTCTTTGACTTGAACTTTGTTGATTTGCAGACTCTCGACCATGACAATGCGATATGATTCACATTAGAAGCATTTCCCATAATTTTAGCAGTGAATATCAAACCAAAAGTCGTTTTGGCATGTTTATGTCGAGTTATAGTGCAACGGCTTACTTTGATCTCGACGGAACATTATTAGATGCATCTAGTGAAAAAACATTAACTGCAGAATTATCTAAAAAAAGACCATGGAGAATACCTTTAGGCGCAACAATGTGGGTTTTAGGAACATTAGGTAATTTATTACGCGGGCGCTCTTTTTATGATGCTACTAGAAATAGAGGACATTTTACTTTGGCTTCTTGGTCTGATTTAGAGGCACTTTCTCAAGATTTAATTAAAAATAAATTATTACAGAAAGTAACTCCTGAGGCAAAAAAATGTTTAGAATGGCATCGAGAGCAAGGGCACCGTCTTGTATTAATCAGTGCAACAATTGCTCCAATGGCCGAAGCAATGGGTGAGGCTTTAGGAATGGATCAATCTTATGGGTGCGGCCCTGAAAATAGAACTGGCCGCTTGTCAGGTTCTGAAAGAGGATGGAGTGTGCCCCGTAGAAAAGGAAAGGTGCCCATAGTAAAACAAGATGCGGGAAATAATGGGCACAACCTTTCAGATTGCTATGCTTATGGAAATACTATGGCAGACTCTTGGTTTATGCGTATTACTGGAAATCCAATAGCAGTAAATCCCGAAGGTTCATTGAAAAGATATGCCAAAGAAAATAGTTGGAAAATTGTTAGTTGGAAAATTTAAGAATTATACGTTGGCGTTAAAACCACATTCTAAGAGGAGGTAATTATCAGGACCATTGGGGTAGCTTGGATATCCTTCGACCCTGCGGAGGTTGAGACCCGTGTTCAAATCGCGGATGGTCCGTTTTTAATAGATTTAAACGGTTTTTATCAACTCATAATATTTTTTTAGTTATAGTAAAGACTCTAATCCTTCTTTACATCGCGTATATGTATGGATTTAGAAAGTGCATCTCAATGGGCAGAAATACTTGGTTTAATAACAATTTTAGGTGCGGCAATATATTCATGGTTTCAGATAAAAGAACTTCGTAGTTCAAGAGATAGTACCACTGCAATGAATTTAGCCGCAAATTTTCAAAGTCAAGATTTTGTGGTTGGTTTAACATCTATATTGAATATGCAATTTGATCCAATAGATTATGATCCAGACGATCCTAATAATTTTGAAAGATTACAAAACCACTTTGGAGAAAATTGGCCTAAAGTAATGACCGTTCTTACTACGTGGGAAAGTTTAGGAGTTCTAATTCATCGAGGAAATATGGATTTTCATGCTTTTTATGATCTTTTTTCGGGTGTGGTGGTAAAGAATTATGAAGCATTTTCTTTTTATTTAGAACCCATTAGAGAAGACCCGGATAACAAAGATATGGAATGGTTTATTTGGCTTGTAGATCGTATTAAAGAATATGAAAAAGAGGGGTCTGGGACGTCTCCTGCTCACATAGCCTTCAAGGATTGGAAACCTCCTGAGAGAAAATAAGATTAAGCTAGAGGAAATAAGATGCCATTAAAATTTTCTCGTAGGATTGATTTTCCAATGGTAGATTTAGCAGGCATTGTTTACTATCCAGTTTTTTGGGATTTAGCACATCGTTTTTTTGAATTGTCTTGGGATGAAATTTGTGGAATTGGTTATCCCCATATAATACAAGAATTAAGATTAGGATTTCCCGCAGTAAAAAACGAATGTGAATTTATCGCTCCTTTAAAATATGGAGACGTTGTTACTTGTAAATTATGGATTTCAGAAATAGGTACAAAAAGTTGTACTTGGAAATATGAGTTTACTAATCAAAACGACGAAAAGATTTGGGAAGCTAATGTTGTAACAGTATGTGTTGATATGAATACATTAGAATCAGTAATTATCCCTGAAAATTTGAAAAAAGGATTAGCATCTTGCAGTCACGATTAATGAGTATAATTGTTTACGTAATTATATGGGAGAGGAAGACTTCGGCAAGATCATATTATCTAGTGCAGATATGAATTATACTCCAACTATGCCAGAAATACCTATTAGACCAAACAACTCAATTCCTATTACCATTGGAATTTTAATGATTTTAGGTAGTTTAATTGTACTTTTTGATGGAGGAGGAGCAATCTTTAGTCATTATTCTGAAATAACAACATCACAAGCCGAAGATCAAGTAGAATTATTGAAATTAATTGGAGTAGATATCACTGTAGATGAATTTTTGCAATGGGACTCTGAATTTAAAGAGAGTAATTTTCACCTTATTACAGGGTTAATTAAGTTCTGTGCAGCGATTTTAGTATTTATTGGAGGTTTACAACTTAGTTTACGTAAACACATCGGAATCAAAGTTTCAATTTCAGGAGGGGCATTATGGTTTTTAGGGCAAATAATATCCATATTTTGGGCAACATCAATTGAATCTAATATGGATATTAGTTTAGCTACTCAGTGGGACGTCGCAGCAACTGCGATGTGCTTTATTTGCAATGCATTTTGTATTCTTTTACCATTAATTCCAATGTTTGCGCCTTCAGCAAAAGCGGCTTTAATCCCAATGGAAGATAAAATAAAATCACATAATTTCTCTCAAGAAGAATAAATTATTTTTTTTGAGGCCATTTTTTTGATAATGCTTTTTTTAAATCATCATTCATTCTTGCATCCCACCAATTTACTCCTTTCCATACAGCATATCTCCCACGGATCCCTCTAAGGTCTGTACCTGTAACCGATGCACCTTGCATGTTTGAAAGAGAAAGGTTTGCTTTACGACAATCTGCACCATCTAATATAGCCCCATCTAATGATGCTTTTTTTAGAATAGTACCTTTCAGTGAAGCGTTTGTAAGGTTTGCACCACAAAGATTTACTCCTGTTAAATCAGCACCATCTAATATGCATCTTTTCAGATTCGCATTTTGAAAATTTTTATTTCTTAAATCTGCATTAATATGAGATGTAAATGAAAGGTCTTTAGGAACAAGATCTTCTTTCATAATATCCACTATTTTTTTGATAATTTATCTAGGTGCGCTCTTCCTTCAGATGTTAAATTTGCATTCCTATTCTTTTCAGAAGAACCAGATGGTACAGACAAAAATTTCTTTTCGAACAACCTATTTAGGTACAATGACAAATTTTTTGGTGGTTCTAATTCCGCATCAGAAAACAAATCCATAATCACTCTAGGGGGCAAGTCATTTACTCCTTCAACATCTTTTAGATAATGAATCGCAGCAAGAACCCTATCGGGTTTTTTTGTAATTTTACAACTATCGATTAATGTTTTGAATGCACTACCTCTATTTGGTAGTCCCGAATTTTTTGCTGCTTCAATTGCAGCACTAATTGCCGAGTCACGTTTAGAACGTATTTTTGCTAATGCTGTAGACCATTCTTCACCCTCCATAATTTTCATTAAATGTCCATCAACTTCTTGTTGTTCTCCTGAAAGATCGATCTCAATATCCCCTACCCTAATGTAAATACGTGCCTCTTGACTTTCACTTGATTCCATATGGTATTTAGTGAGTAAACAAGTATTATTAATTCTTGTATGATAATCTCATGGGATTTTTCAGTGTTTTTTTGGAAAAAACCTTCTTTTTTAACTAAATTAGCAGAAATCAATACATTTTAGATGATTATTTTTAAATTGCGATTATAAGAAACCAACAAGAATGATGAGGGCATCGCGTAGATGATGACGAGTGTGAGCCCCATGCCTAGTTCGGTTAAAAGCAAACAAAAAGCATTAGTATTAATTTCATTAATGGTATTATCACAATTAGTAGTTTTAATTCCATCAGTTGCAGCTGATATCCCTGCTAATTCAACATTGAGAACAACATTTTCTGATGGCAATACTTCAGTTACTATTCAATTTAATGATACTGGAGTTTTAAATGCGCCTGGAGTTGCTTTAGAAATACCTCAAAATACAACATTAAGTGAACTTACTTTTGATTTGAGATATGATAATACTGCTGAGAGTCCAGGACAAATTTGGATGGACTTCACTCATGATGGAAATGCAGAATACGAATTTAATGGGTCTGGATATGGAGATTTAGGAAAACAGACAAAATTTGCAGATAATAGCACTATGGCATACCACTCATTTTCAGAAGGAACTCATACAGGACCCGAAATTATACTTCCTGTAAATTCTAGTTCATTCACTTCATTACTTGCTATTGATTACACACCTGATAATAATGGAAGGTGGATGAATGAATCATCAATTGTAGACATGAAGACATTAAATTACGACAATGATACATCTGAAGAACTAATTGTACTTTCAAGTTCATGGGATACTGGAAATGGAGATTTATTCCCTGCAATTGGTTGGATTAATAATAATTCAAATAATGATGGTTTTACAAATATTTCTTGGCAACAAACTTGTAATGATGTAGAACATTTAGAAATTGCTGATTTTAATGGGGATGGTCATGATGATGTATTAGTATGGACTCCAATTGTTGGGCGTTTTTGCTATCACATGTGGATACCTTCACAAAATACATTTTCACCATCACAAGAATTGACTGGGGGAGATAGTGGACAAGATATTATTGTAAGTACTGGAGATGTTAATTTAGACGGATATCATGATGTTGTTTTTGTAGATACATTTGGAAGTTATGGTTATTATCAATGGAAACAAAGTATACCTGGATTTGAATTAATTGACGAATGGGAATTTGAAACTACAATTAATGGCGCTGCACAGCAAACAGGAGTCACACAATTTGCTATTGGAAACATTATGCAAGGAAATGAAAATGGAACATTAGTATTTGTTTCCGATTTGGCTACAGTGGAGACTTTGATGTGGGATCCAGGAACTAGTGCATTTTCTTCAGTATTTCCTACATTTGATAATTTAGATATGGATTATCTTTGGTTAGCTGACTTAAATGGTGATACATATGATGAAATTGTAACTTGGGGAACAAGTACGAGTGGAACGGTATTAGTTTCAGATGATAACATTGGAATTTATGGTACATCAGCACAAACAGGGTTGGAAGCACCTGAAGGTGCAACTGTTGTAGATTATGATGCAGATGGTGTTTTGGATATTTTAATTCCAGAAAACTCTTTAGCAGATGATGATGATACTACAATGAATGGCTCTTTAATGATTTATAATTTTGTAGCCGGAGTATTAACAGATACAAATAGAAATTTAACACCAAGAACTATGCCAGCCTTTGCAGTATCAGGAGATTTAACTGGAGACGGGCACCCTGAAATTATTGCATAC
>CATFLP010000055.1 GCA_949514915.1 Methanobacteriota archaeon
AATTGCAAGCAATAGCCCGAAAATGGCACCTGAAAGGACTAATACTGTACCAGAATCAAAGAACCCTTGTTCTTCTGAAATTACAACAGGATTACTATCTTGTATCGTTATATGAACAACTGCATTAGCTGATGCATTATCACCTAATATTGCTCTAACCATTACTGTTTGATTACCTATTATTTTATTTCCTGGTAAATATTCTAATCTATCTACTAACATCTCATGAGTAACAGAAACTTCATCTTCACCTGGATTATAATCAGGATGATCCATCCAATTATCGCGCATATCCCAAGTTCTCCATTGAACTAAAACAGGATCTCCTTGCAATGCAAAATTTATCTCATCTCCTGAATACACATGTACCTTATTATCAGTACTTTGATTTGTAAGCAAAGTTACATTAAGATCTAAATTAATTCCATAAACTTGATTTGCCGCTTCCATAACTGATGGAAGTGCATTTACATGCCCGTGACCATATACATTGTTTTGACGATTTTTAGGAAATGCATCTTCAGGACAAAATTCGTTTGCTCCCATATAATGACACTGTCTATATGTTGCAGTTTCTTGCATAATATTCCTAACGTCAAATGGAGAAATATCAGGGTTTGCTTGGTACATTAAAGCCGCTACTCCTGCTGCACCTGGAGTCGCCATACTTGTTCCCGATTTCCCTGTATAGCCATCTCCAGTGTTAAAATCTGGAGCCATTACATCAGAACCAACAAAAGCCACATTAGGTTTTATTCTACCTTCTTCTGTAGGTCCTTGGCTAGAATATATTGCAATTGGGTTTTCTCCTGGATCTCCTTCATTTTTGTCAAGTGAACCAACTGTAATTACATCTTCAGCAGAACCTGGGGTTCCTATTTGAAAACTCACAGCACTATTTCCTGCAGCAATAAACAATGCCACTCCGGCACGCATCATTTCATTACCCATTCTGTTAACTGATTCTTCTTCAGAACTCGTCCATTCAATAGCTCCTGGCCCACCTAAACTCATACTAGCAGCACGAATATTGAAATCATGCTTCTTCTCAACTGTCCACTCCATTCCCCTCATTACTGTAGCAAAAGAACCTGATCCGCCTTCATCTAATACCTTTACACCAACTAACTGTGCTTGTGGAGCAACTCCAACATAAGCATGATCTGGAGCACCTGTACCAGCTGTTATTCCTGCACAATGAGTGCCATGACCTTGATCATCATAAGGGAATATTTCTGTTCCATTTTCTAACTCAGGAGTATTTACAGGATCATAAAATGCAATAATTTTGGGGTCATTAGTTGAATTATCATCATCTAAATCATCTAAACCTACGTGCATTCCATCAATTCCTGTATCAATGATTGAAACTACACTTCCCGCTCCTGTGTATCCTGTATCTTGCCAAACTTGAGTTACACCATGACTTTCAATAACATGATCCATAGCAGTAGTTAGTCTTCCATCAAGTTCTACGAATACAACACCAGGAAGTTCAACTAAATCATTTACATATTCTAAGGGTATTCTTCCAGCCATTGAATCTATCAAATGGTAACGAAATTGCGTTTGAAAATGTAATCTCTCCTCTAACATTAATTCATCTGATTCAGTTGGAGTGTGATCAAAATCAACAATTACACTAATTGTATTGTATTCATCTAACCAGCCACCGCCACCGCCTCCTGCAGCAGCAAGTGGGATTGCATCATGTATTCTATCTCTATTTTGATCCATATTCGTGGTTTCCCACCAAGGGGTTTCAGTAACTTCTTCAACTACTGAATCAGTAGCAGGAGATACTGCAACAACAATCGGAGGTAACAAAAATACCAATACTAAAACCAAAGCTAAAATTGGACTACGTGCCATATGTAACAACCCCTTGAAATTGATTCGTTTTTTAGTTATAACGCTTCTATTAATCAGTACACAAATAAAAGAGTGATTATAGGATGGTATATGCTAAGGCATTTAAATGAAATAATTCTTGTCTCATTAATGATGTTTTCAAGCCTTAGTGGTTGTTTGGGAAATGAAGAAATTGAAACCATAGAAATCGAAGTAGATGAAGGTTGGAGACCATTTAGTGTGGTTGCACCAATAGATACTGGAATAAATGTATATCACGACCATTTCCGAACAAATGAAACATATCCTCAAGAGGTATTAGATGGATTAGGAGTAAATAAATGGTGTAACCTTACATTTGAAGGTAGTTTTTCAGAAAGATATGAAGCCGACAGAGAAACTTGCTGGGATAATTTAACAACCTCGGATATTGTTTACTTCCCGGGAACAAAAATCATAGGCACATCACCCGATGGAGAAACCGACATTCATATTTTAGATGACCCAAATGACGGCCATGGAACTGCTGTAACAGGTGCTGTTTTGAATGCAAATCCAGACGCTATTATTTTCTTTGTTGAGGGTTTTAGTGATGCTGCAGTATTAGCTGCTGCAAATCAGCCATTAGTAGACATAATTACCACATCATTTGGACCTATTGGCTCAGTACCAGTTCCTGGAATTGAAGATGCAACAAAAGTGGCTGTTGTTACCAAGAAAAAAATACATACTGGAGCTGCAGATAATACTCCAAGTCCTGCTGTACAAGACAGTACTGCTGGACCTCCATGGAGTATTGGTGTTTCTGGATATGCAGAAGAAGGAGATGATCAAAAAGAAACTATGAGTGGTTCATATCCTGATGTCGCTGCTGATTGGACTCAATTATTACCAAATCATGATGATATTGATGGATATCATGAAACTTCAGGAACTAGTTTTGCAACACCAAGAACTGCTGGCCTCTTATCGAAGGTAATTCAACACCTAAGGACAGAATTTAACGATGATTCTGCTGGAGCTGATCCGATAACAAGAGATGGGCTTCTTGTAAATGGCACAATAGGAGATAATGGCACTTTTACTATGACAAATGATGACATTAGAGATGCATTAAACTTATCTGGATGGTATCCAAGTTTTACATCTTGGGATCCTACTTCTGGAACTACTCCAATGTCTCCAATCCTACCTTGCACTCAAGTAGGTTGGGGAGTAGTTAATGAAGAAAATGTAATTCCAATGATTGAACACCTAAATGGAACTAATTCAATGCCAGATAGACCCTCTGATGTTGTTGCTTGTATGGATACAAATCAACAAATTAGAGAAGCATATTGGGGTTGATTTCGAAGTTTTCATTGGTAAGACTCAAGTGTTTACTCTATGTGGTATGTATGTCTGGAATGTCAAACACACCTCACGTACCAATGATTCCTACTGGGGAAAAAACTAGTTGGAATGCTATGATAAATAGTAGAAATTTTGACAATATTAACATTGATTCAAACGCTATTCTACTAGATGTTTTAAGAGATTCGGCTGGTATGTTAGGCGTAAAAAGAGGGTGTGATTTAGGTACCTGTGGATGTTGTGCGGTACTTATTGACGGAGTTCCAAAATTATCTTGTTTAACCTTGGCTGCAGAAACAAAAGGCAAGGAAATTACTACTGTTGAAGGACTAGCAGATGGTGCACATCTACATCCAATTCAAAAAACATTTTCGGAATGTGGAGGGAGTCAATGTGGATTCTGCACACCAGGTTTTCTTGTAGTCATTTCAGCATTACTTCACGAAAATAATAATCCAAATGATAAAGAGATTAAAGATGCAATAGAAGGGAATCTATGTCGTTGTACTGGATATCAACAAATAATTGAATCAGTACATGCTGCTGCTGATATCTTGAATTCTAATGAAGGTGTTGAAGATAACACTATTGCAAAAGTAGACCCCCACCCAGGAATTGATCGTGTTCAAGAATGAGGTATCATGTATGTCAAAAGAAATCAAAGGCTATCGCCAACAACCTGGTAAGCTTCCATTTGCAAAACCAGGTAGTGGTGGAAGGGAACCTTTCAGTAAATTAAGAGATTTAGATATGATTCCTGAAAGTGAAGGAGGTAAAAGACCTCAACCAAAAGGAAAAAATAGACATGATCACCTTCTAACAGGAAGTTCTGTAGGAAGAAGAACTCCTTTGGTCGATTCAAATTGGAAAGTTACTGGGCAAGCAAAGTATGGAGATGATATCAGAATTCCAAATGAATTAATTGGTCGTATTTTGCGTTCACCTCATCATTACGCAAAAATTCGAAGTATAGATACTTCTGAAGCAGAAGCTATTCCTGGAGTATTAGCAATTGAAACTGGACAGCAACATACAGATCTGTTTGGTGTTTTACCTGTTACCAAAGATGAACATGCAATGGCTGTAGATAAAGTAAGACATGTTGGTGATTTAGTAGCATGTGTTGCAGCTGAAGATGAAGCAACCGCACTAGAAGCTTTACGTAAGATAAAAGTAGACTATGAAATTCTAAAACCAATACATAATATGAAAAAAAGTTTGGATGATGTCGATGAACCGATTCACGATAGAGGAAAATATCATATTGGTCAAAGTAATGTTCAAAAAAGAGTGTTCCAAGAGTTTGGAAATTTTGACGGTATGAAAAAAGCTCATGCATCATCTAAAGAGAAATGGAAATTTGCTGGAGTAAATCACGGATTCACGGAACCACACGCTGTGGTGGCAAATTGGGAACCTTCTGGGAGATTAACGCTCTATACTCCTCAACAAGTACCTCATTATGTGCATAGATCTCTTGCAGATGTTTTGAAAATACCAATGCATCAAATCAATGTTCACAGAACATTCGTAGGGGGGGGATTTGGAGGTAAATCTGACCCATTCCCTCATGAAATGTGTGCTGCAATTTTAGCAAGAAAAACTGGTAGACCAGTAAGAATTACATTTGATAGAGATGAAGTATTCTATACCAATAGAGGAAGACATCCATCGCATATTGAAATGAATATACATGTTGATGATAATGCTAGAATTTGTGGTATTGAAACTGATGCTTTAATTGATGGTGGTGCATTTGCATCTTTTGGACATGTAACTACTTATTACAATGGAGTTTTACATACTGCACCATATGAAATCGGTTCATTTCACTACACTGGTGCACGTGTTTGGACTAACAAACCTGCATCTGGAGCAATGAGAGGCCATGGTGCTGTCAATAGTAGATGTGCTGTTGAATTAGGTATTGATGATATATGTACACAACTAGAAGTCGACCCAATCTCATTTAGATTAGCAAATTTATTACCTCCACACTCTTCAACAATTACTGGTTTTAGAATTACTAGTATCGGAATGAGAGAGTGCCTTGAAAGAGTTAGAGAAGCATGTGATTGGGAACAAAAATTCAGAAAATTACCATTAGGTCATGGAATCGGTATTGGTTGTGGATTTTTCATTTCTGGTAGTGGATTACCAATTCATTGGGATCCAAATAAATTCCCTCATGCAACGGTTCATTTGAAAATTGATATGGATGGAGGAGTTACCATACACACAGGTGCTGCCGATATTGGTCAAGGCAGTGATACAGTTGTTGCTCAGAGCGTATCTGAAGTTCTTGGACTACCAATTGAAATGATTAGAGTTAAATCAAGAGATTCTGACACATCTCCTGTAGATTTAGGATCATATAGTTCTAGAGTAACTTTCATGAATGCTAATGCTGCAATTTCTGCTGCCATAGAGATTAGAGAAGAGTTATTGAAAGCCACTGCAGAAATATGTAATGTTGACAAAGAAACACTAGTAATTGGCGACAGGAGAATATATCAGAAAAAAGACCCTGCAGTTGGTATTTCTTATCTAGAAGCCCTACATAAAGCTCAAGAAGACAGAGGAGCATTAGTTAGTTCTGGATCCTATAGAACTCCTCCAATGGGGGGAGTTCACAAAGGAGCTGCAGCTGGTTTAGCACCTGCATATTCATTTTCAGCATATGCAGCAGAAGTGAAAGTAGACCCTGAAACAGGAATTACAAAAGTAATCAAAGTTTGGGCGGCACATGATTGTGGAAGAGCATTAAATCCATTATCAGTAGAAGGGCAAATAATTGGTTCATGCCACATGGGATTAGGCCAAGTTCTTACTGAAGAAATGAAATATGGAAGAAATGGAAGTTTACTAAATCCAAATCTTCTTGATTATAAAATTCCAACAGTTCATGAAATGCCTGAAGTAGTACCAATTATTGTTGAAAGTAACGACCCTGAGGGGCCTTTTGGTGCAAAAGAGGCTGGAGAAGGTCCGCTTCTACCAATATTACCTGCTGTGTGTAATGCTGTTTACGATGCTATCGGCATTAGAACAAATGAATTACCTATTACACCCGATAAATTGTATAAACAAATTGAAAGGAAAATGAAAGTGTTAGATATTAAATCCCCTCTTGATTTACCAAATCCTACTTTGAATCATAGTGAATTGCAAAAAGCATTAGATGAGAGAGCTAATGAACATAAAATTAGGGACTCTGAAAGAAAATTAAACACTGAACGTGAACCATATTATAATGGAACATTATTTGGGAAAATTTCAACAATACCTCCTGAAGAGCAAGATGAAAATTGGACTCTTTCTGTTACTCCTTCCGAAGAATACCTCGCCAATCCGAGATTAGCGGGAAGTGCTTGGAAACATCAAGAAGTTAGGCACATGAATAAAGGAGATGATGCTTAATGAAGACACCACCATTCAAGTTATTCCAACCAAAAACAATTGAAGAAGCGATTTCAATATCCTCAAATTTTATTGAAAATAATGAACAATTTGATTGGATTGCTGGAGGAACTGATTTACTTCCAAATTACAAATGGCATTTGAATACTAAACCAAATGTAATCTCTTTAGCACTAATTGAGGATTTATTTCACCTAGATTCAACCCACATTGGCGCAATGGTAAGATTGCATGATTTGGCTAATTTTGCAGATGCACATCCAATCATAAAAAAAGCAGCGGCAAGTATTGCTTCAGTGTTAATTAGGCAATCTGGTACGGTAGGCGGCAATATTGCTCTTGACACAAGATGCTTTTGGTATAATCAAGCTGAAGAATGGAGAAGAAGTATTGAATGGTGCCATAAATGTGATTGTGATACTTCTGCAGATTGTAGGGTAATTGCTAATCAAAATGAATTATGTGTGGCAACTTATCAAGCTGATTTAGCCCCTTCATTAATGGTATTAAATGCTCAAATCCACTTATGTGGACCTGATGGTTCACGTGACATGCCTTTATCTGAATTCTTTGAATTAGATGGAATAAAAAGAAATGTATTGAAAAAAGGTGAGATTATTACCCATCTTACAATAAGTGATGATGCAAATTCTTGGGAAGGGGACTATCAAAAATTAAGTTTAAGAGAAAGTTGGGATTTCCCTGAAGCGGGTGTTGCTGCTGCTTGGAGATATTCATCCCAATCCCCTAGTGAAGGTTTAGAATTACGTATTGCTACTACTGCTCTAGAATCAATTCCAAGATTACATAATAATATTACAAATGAGGCTTTAATTAATAAATCTACGATTGATGAAATTGCCGCTAAACTTCGACTTGATGTTAAACCTGTGAATAATACCACATTTCCACCAAATTATAGGAAAAAGATGGTTGAAGTCTTATGTAAGAAAGCATTGGACGGTATGAAGGGGGAATTAACATGAAGTCTAGTACGTTCATTTGTGCAGTTCTAATGTTGATACCTCTTTTTAGTATTCAAACTGTTTCTGCACAACCAGACTTTGATGAATTATTCTCTGGTGGAGACTGGAGTATTGGATTTAATGATGGTGAAAATGTCACTATAGAACTAGATGAAGATGGAGATGCTTCTGTAAATTTTTGGGTACATAACGAATATCAAGTTGCCATAGATGTTGCATTTACATTCGATGAGGCATTTGGAGCAACGACAGAAGAAATTAGTTCAACTTCAATTTCTGCAGGATCAAATGATTCATTCACCTTAGAATTTAGTGATGTAGATGTATTAAATTTTAGAGCAGAAAAACGTGAAAGTTTTTCAATTACTGTAACAGTAGAGGCTTATGCAGGTTTCCCTGCTCCTGTAGAGGATCCTAAAACTATTTCTGGAGAATTAACAATTCCAACGATTAGAGGTTTTGAAATTGAAATAGAAGAGCCCGGCGGTGCAATGAATGCAGGTACTGAATTAAACCTTAATATCGAAGTGAAAAACATAGGTAATGGCATGGATTTAACAACAGAAGCCATGTTTGAATCTAAAGCATGCCCCCAATTAGACATATCAAATATAGTCAACTTGAATGACCTCTCCATAGATGCTGCACTAGAAGGACAAAGTGGAATGAAAACTATTTCAGTTACATTATTAGCACCATTATCTCATCCTTCAAAAACTTGTGATCTAACAATAATGTTGAGTTCATCTGGTTCAATTAAAGATGGTGAAAATGCATCTCCCGCTGAAGATAAAATTAATTTTGAGGTTAGAAAACCAAACACATCAGATGGAAATCTTGACAGTGGGAATTCAAATTCAAATTCCAATAATAACGATGAAGATAAAGTATCTAGTAATTTTACACCAGGATTCCCATTTTCACTGACAATTATCAGTATTTTATGCGCCACAGTGCTAATAAGGCGGAAATGATACTAAATATTTAGATTTGAAACTCTAATTTCTACATAAACGCTCTAAGGCAACCTATTTGAAACCTAAATGTGTGGGGTATACGTTAATCGGATTAAATTGGTGAAAAAATGGATGGAGAGAAATCAAAAATAAAACTTGAATCTGCACTATTTGTTGGATTCATTGTTACTCTATTATTATCCTTCGTTCTTATCTCAATTTTTTCATCAGGCAAAGACACATTATACAGTGCTTATGTTACTGAAGAATCTAATAATTTACAATGGCGACAATTAGATTTAATGGCATCAGATTTGGGTGAATCAACTCCCAGATATTTAGATGCAGGATATAATGTTGCAAATACAATGTCTACACCAATGCTCGTAAATGATTGGAAAGAGCCACATAGAACTATGTTGCTTGTTGTTGCTCCTGAAAAACCAATTACAATTACTGAAGCAGATGCAATATATGATTTCGTTACAAACAAAGGTGGAAAAGTGATTGTTGCATCAAATAATACTAATGCGCAAGTTGTTGCAGATAAATTTGGAGTTCAGTATAATGATGCATATGGAGGATTATTAGATGGTTCTAACTTTTATTCTGTAACTAACTTATCTAACGGGGAAATTAGTGAAAATAAAGATCAACAAAATATTTGGGCATTAGCTAGTGTACAAAAAGAAGTCCAAGAGAAAAACAAAGGATGCAATGCTGAACAATCCGCACAATATGAAGGTGGAATTGATTCTTGTGTAATGCCTGTAATGTTTGATATGCCAATAGCAATTCAAGTTCTTACCGCTGGTGAAGGAGAAAGTGAAGATCAAAATTCAAAAGATTATGTTGAAAGAAATGTTCACGTTTTAGCCTCAGCTTCCCCTGATGCATTTTTAGATAATGTTGGAGATAGAAACATAGACAATGAGCGAAATAGAGTACTAGGTCCTGGTGAAAATGGATTAATTATTAGAATAGACTATCCAAATCAAAAAGCAATAGATATGCCTGAACTTGGAACATATGATGAAATTGAAGTTACTGGTTCTATTGTTTTCGTAGCTGGGCAAAGTGCATTTGCTAACTACCTATGGGATTCTGGAGAAGCCAAGGAAACTGGAAGAGAATCGTTTTGTTTACATTTGGGCGTTGATGCAAGACCTTGTTGGACTTCTCAAATAATGACTGGGCCTGATGAATGGCAAGGAAATAGTGCATATTTTGAAACTCTAATTTTTGACATGATGGAATTTGATAATCAAGATTTATCTAATGTAATCACCTCACATCCTGAAGAATTTAATGTCGTATTTGATGAAAGTAGACATTCTTCAAGTCCATTAGTAGAACCATTTTCTGAGACTATGAGTACAATTGTATTACTTACTTCTGACACTTGGTTAAAATGGCTAATATTACTAAACATGATTGCATTACTAGCAATTTCAGTAATGGTTGTTCCCGATAAAGAAAATTGGAGACACGTATTTGATTTAACTAGATTTAGAGAGAGACCGAAAAAGGTTCTACCTGAAGAACATCAACAAAGAATTAGAGAAGCATTAATGAATAAAGTTAGGCTATTTCATGACCTCACTCGTGATGAGATGACAATGAAAACACCCGCTGAAGTTCAAAGTATGATTAAAGATCCTAGGCTAGTAGAATTAGCATTTTCTAGGAATCGCACTTATACCCCTGACGAACTCCGGGAACTAATGCGAACCATCCGACGATGGGGTAAATAAAAAAAATGGAGGAAAAAAAATGCAACAAACACCACCACCACCAGGAATACCTGCACCGGGAATGCCCGCACCTGCTATGCCAGCGCCTGCTATGCCAGCGCCTGCTATGCCAGCGCCTGCTATGCCAACACCTGCAGCACCAGCTGCACCTGTAGCACCAGTAGCTGCTCAACCAAAGCATCAAAGCAGTCCCGAAGTAAGAGAACGATTGAAAGCAGTAGGAGCAATATCACAAGCACTTTCTGCTGAAGTACAGAAAGTAATTATTGGTAAAGCACACGTTATTGACAATGTTATGATTAATATTCTTTCAAACGGGAATCTACTTTTCGAAGATTATCCTGGTTTAGCTAAAACATTAATGACAAATACCTTTGCTGATGCTTTAGGGTGTGACTTTAAGCGTGTACAATTTACACCTGATTTACTTCCTGCTGATATTACAGGTACAAATATTTACGATGCTAAAAAGGGTGAGTTTACGTTTAAACCTGGTCCAATTTTCTGTAATCTATTGTTAGCTGATGAGATAAATCGTGCTCCACCAAAAACACAGGCTGCTTTGCTAGAAGCTATGCAAGAAAAACAAGTGACTATCGGTACGGTGACACATAAATTACCTGCCCCATTTATTGTAATGGCTACACAAAACCCTGTAGAACAAGAAGGTACTTATCCACTTCCAGAAGCTCAACTTGATCGTTTCATGTTTAAGATGAGTGTTGGATACCCTGACCGTGCAGATGAAGATGAAATTCTTTCAAGACGTATTACAAGGAAAAAGGATGGAGTCGATGTAGAAGTTATTACAGATCCTCAAAGAGTTATTGCAATGCAACAAGCGTGTGAAGATGTATATCTTGATCCTGCGCTAAGAATGTATATGGTAGAACTTGTATCTAGAACTCGTGAAGATCCTCGTGTTCTTGTTGGTTCTTCACCTAGAGGTTCCCAAGCACTATTGAAAACTGCTCGTGCTGCAGCTGCAATGCGTGGAAGAGACTTTGTAACTCCAGACGATATTAAAGCGGTAGCAACTCTTGCAATATCTCACAGAATAATTTTGAAACCAGAACATCAAATTAAAGGCCTTGAGCCAAGTGAAGTAGTTCAAACAATCCTTAGAGAAGTTCCAGTACCTACTGTTTGAATCATTTAGGTTTACTATGGGGTATGAGTAATGGCATGGAGTCGCAAGTCTGCAATGTTTGCAAGTCTTGCACTTGCAATGTACCTTCTTGGTTTAACATTAAGAAATCAACAATTAGTATCTGTTGCAGTAGTAATCTTTGTTTTCTTAACCTACGCAGCATTATTTAGTGGTCATGCCGATGTTGCTGCTAGTGGAAAACGTTCGAATGAATGGGATGGAGAAGAAGGAATTGCATTTTCAAATATAGTTGCAATGAGAAAATTATCTTCTGCAAGATTATTTGAAGATGGTGAAGTGAAAGTAACTTTAAGAGTACAAAATAAAAGTTCTTTGTCTAAAATTGTAGAAGTCAGAGATAGAGTCCCAGAAGTAATGAGGATTAAAGAAGGTGCGAACTATATCATCATGGAATTAGGGCCAAGAAGAGAGACATTTATCGAATATACAATTGAAACTCCATTACGTGGTTTCTATACTATTGGTCCTGTTTCTATTAGAATGCAAGATACATTTGGAATGTTCCATAAAGAAAAAGAAGTGCAAATATATGATGATTTTCTAGTATTTCCAAAGATGGAGGATTTGAAAGATACATTTGTTAAAAGTAAAGTTCCAAAAATATTTACTGGTGCTGTAAACATCAGACAACCAGGACCTGGTTCTGAATTCTATTCATTAAGAGAGTATTTCCAAGGTGATGAATTCAGATCAATTAATTGGAAAGCATATGCAAGGTCTGGAAAATTAATGATTAATGAAAGAGAAAGGGATGCTGTAAGTGACATTATTTTAATCGTTGATAGTAGATCTGTTGCAGAAACTGGCCCAGTTAGTAGAAATGCATTGGTTTACTCTACTAGGGCTGCTGCTAGCCTAGCAAAGTATTTCTTATCTAGAAGAGATTCTGTAGGTGTTGTTGTATATGGAGATGAAATTGTAAGTGTAGATAGAGACACAGGTAAAAAACAGCTTTATGTGATTTTAACAAAATTGGCAGGTGCAATGGCAAGAGGAGAAGTACCATTACAAGTGGTTGTCAATAGAATACTACCTCACATTAACAAAGGAAGTCCAATTATCGTACTTTCTAACCTAGAATCTGACCCTACTATAGTAAATGCATTAAGAGACATGAGAGCAAGAAATTTTGATGTTACTGTACTCTCTCCATCTAGTTTAGAATTTGAATTTGATGCAAGAAGGTTGGATTCTGTTGGATATGAGGTTTTGAAAACAGAAAGAGATGTTTTAATCTCAGAGTTGCGTTCAATGGGTGTATTTATTTGTGATTGGGAACCTGATATGTTACTATCAACAGCACTTGCTGGCGCAAGAGGATTTTGAGGTGAAAAAATGACTGCAGGAAATAAAATTATGCCACAGATTCCAAATCCTAATCAAAACAGTACTACTGCTCATCTTTACGATGGGAAAACTGTAAGGGCTG
Source organism: Methanobacteriota archaeon (assembly GCA_949514915.1). Lineage (GTDB taxonomy): Archaea > Thermoplasmatota > Poseidoniia > Poseidoniales > Poseidoniaceae > MGIIa-I. The sequence goes on from CATFLP010000055.1 coordinate 12,921, forward strand.
CTGCACCTAGTAGGAAAAAAGCAGCAGGGTCTATGAAACTAGGAACTGAAATCCCGAAAGATGCTATTCCAGAAGTTCAAGTTCCTTCTTTCGTTGAAAGTTTATTGGGTGGTCCAATTGTACCAAGAGTGAAATTTTTACCTGCTGATAAAATGGTTAAAAATTTACAACTTTCTGCCTATGGAGTATTATTCATACTTACATTCCTTACATTTTTGACAACTCCATCAAGTGGTACAATATGGCAAACAATACTTGGTACTGGAGTTTTTACAAACATAATGCATTTACTTGTACTAACCGCAGCAGGGCTAATTGGAGTTTATTCAATTAAAGCAAGAGATCCAAGATGGATGCTTGCATCTTATTTATTGTTCATATTTTTTGGATTAAGGTTTGCTTCAAGTCAAGTTACTCTTGCATGGGGTAGTGGAGAAGGTGATTTATTTAATTTAGATGAAAACACATGGATGGAAATGCTACTCGTGGTTCTATATGCTGTAAGTTTAGTTATGTATCTAGAACTTACAAATTCTGTAATTAGATTTAGTATGCTTGATACAAGTATTAAAACAAATGAAGTCTATGTTATGAATGTTAAAAGTATTGTAAAGAAATACTACCGTAGTATCTTTATCAATCCTACAGTAGCTGCAGTATTAGCGGCTTTAGTGCTTTCAATCAATACAATCATACCATTTTTTATTGGTTGGTTTTCGTCGGAAACTGCATTAAGAATGGAAAATAGTGTTGAATTAATTAGTGTTTATGGAGTTGCAATTGGTAGTCTTATTGTGTTTGGTATAGTCGGAAGTTTATTTGCAATTAATCTACCATTAAGAATACAAAAATATAGAGAAAAATCTAGTTCCGAATAAACTAATCTTCATAATTTAAAGCATTAGTCCAACGATTTGCTTCCGGAATTCCAATTATTTCAAAAGTTATTTTTATTGCAGATGTTTTGTTTTCAAGATGTTTTTTTAAATCATATAAATTCAATAATGTTTCAGCACAATGAGAACTTCTAGGCCTTATTTTTAACAAAACTTCTAAATTACTATTAATATCTAAACTTTGAAAGAGCCTTTGTTCTAATTTTTTGTCTTCATGACTATCTCTCCATTTTGATAATATTGATTCTATCTGAGTTCTAACTTTGACCATCTTACGCTCAGACATGTTTTGCGGAGAGAGGCCAATAAAATAATAATGGCTGTCATTCACTTTCATCAAAAGAAGATGCAAATAATGATCTAGAACCTGCATTATCTCTATGTCTCTCTTCTACTGTACGCATTTTTGCTCTAACTCTTGTAAACAAAAAACGATATCCAATAAATAATGCAACCAAATTAAAACATATCAATAATAACTCTGTCATACCCCAACTAAATGTTTCAACCATTAGTTCACCTACTACAACGGTGGGCGTACTTCAATATCAACATCACCCGAAGGTATACCAATACAAGACAATCTTGCCATGTTTTCAATTAAATCCGAATCTAACCCTGGGGGCAATTCTTCAGGTAACGTTACAATACCTGAATTAAGAGTCACCATACATGTACCACATGTGCCAGAAGTACAATTAGTCGGGATATTTACTTCACATAAATCAGATAATTCTGATATCGTTTCTTTTCCATTATGCTTAATCAAACCAAGTAATTGACTTCCACGGAAAAAACGTATGACTCCTGAAAGAGACACCTCCTCTTCTTGCATATATTGCCCTCAACGGTCTTCATAATGAGTCCAACGGCCAGTTTGTTTGTTGAAATACAATCCTGCCTTCTTCATCCATTTATTGAATTTAGTTGCACCAGCACCTGTTCTTAAGATGAAGTCTTCCCTGTCTTCTTGTGCTTGAATATATTGTTTGGCAGCAAGTGTTTGATCTATCCAATCATTAATTGACATTAAACCAGCACTCATTGTACTTGCTTTTGCTGCCTCAGCCATTGCATCAGCAGTTGCACCTGTTCTTTCAAGATCTCTTTGTATTAATTGCTCAATAGACTCATAATTGGAAGCTGCTGGCTTAGGAGGCACTACATCTCTAGGTGCTTTACCATCGATGATTTTTATTTTATTTCCATTAGTAATTCTTCTTTGGACTACATCTGATAATTTTGCTTCAAATATTTCTTCACATTCATAACAAATAAAAGACCAACCATCTAAGTCGTCCATATTTCTTGAGCTTCTCGGGTCTAATTCATCTCCACAAGTTGGACATTCATGTAAAATCATTACTGGAATCCTCTTTCTTCTAAAATCTACAATGTCTTGAGGAAGTCCATCTAATGCTAATAATTCCCAATCTCTAGCGGCTTCCATATTTCTTGTTTCAAATTGATCTCTAAGTTTGACCTTTTGATCATCTTTAGTTTCATCATCTAAATTGTTTGCTAATTTTATTAATAGCTCACATGTTTTACCTAATCTATTCATTACAATTTTATCTGCTCGGTATTTTTCTACCTTAGCCAATTTTAGCCTTTCCATTTCTTCTTCTAAATCTGCTAAAATATCCTTTTGTTGACGTTTAAATCGTTCTTCCTCAATTTTGTCCATCTTCTTTTTATCAGAGGTTAATACTTTGGACAAATATCTCTGTCTTCCTTGAGTTGATGGTTCAGCAGAAATTACAGCTAATACTGATTCTGCAACCTTCTTCTTTAAACCATAATTATCAGTTAATGTTTCAATAGTGATCTTTTTTAAATCTCCAATTTTTAATCCCGCATCAGCTAAAGTCATTGATGTTGTTTCATCAATTCCCCTACGCAATAATGCCAGATAGGTGTCTTTCTTTGCCACTCTTGCTCCCCCCCTGTGTCAGCCCGAAAAGTCGGTCATATGTTAACTCAGTGCTTACAATTCTTTTCTATAATACTCAATTTGCGCTGAAAATTCAATCCAATTTTCTAAAGATAATTGTTCTGGACGATAATTTGAAAAGTCATCACCCATCATTAAAAATGCCTTATTTACTATATTTTCCCACATTTTAGGCTCATATCCATGCTTAATTTTTAATTTTGATGGTTGTCTTTTCAATGTGTTTCTTATTTTTTTCCTACGTTGATTAAAACTTGTAGAAGAAATTGCGCGGATTAATCTAGAATTTGGTATTTCTAGATTCTTTGATTTTAATAATTCAGTAATTTTATCTGTATTTAATAAATCTCTTCTAGTAAAACTCACAATTCTACTATCAATTTTAGGTTGAGGTTTAAAGCTAGAAGGAGATATTTTCTTTCCAAGTTTTACTTCCCAATCTAATGAAGTTGTAATCCACAATGGACCTCGATTAAATGAATTATCAGCACATATTCTTTTTGCAAATTCTTCTTGAAACATAAATACACATTTACTAGGACCTTCTCCAGATTTACAAATTTGTGTTATTTTGTCTAACAATGGACTTGAAATTTGATAAGGTATGTTTGCAATAATGTCTGTTATTCCTTTAGGCCAATCAATTTTTAATGCATCTCCTTCAATTAATATTAACTTTTTAGATTCTATCTCTTTTTCAAAAACATGCCTTATATGTTCACATATTAAATGGTCAATTTCAATTCCAACTACTTGGTGATTATATTCTAATAATTTTTGAGTTAGAGCACCTGGACCTAATCCAATTTCCAAGATTTTACGTTCTACTTTTTGATCACTTAATTCTGCTAAATCGCCAATATAATCTATAATCGTATCATCAATGATAAAATTTTGACCAAGGTCTTTATTTGAAAAATATGTAGACAATAACAGATCTGCTAATTGTCTAGATGTGTACACGTTACTCAAACTGCACCAATATTCTGTTTGATAACTTCAAGTATCATCTCAATTTCTGATGACTCTAATGAAATTCTACGGCTTGCAAGTATTGCTCTAACTTCATCACTATTTAGAGGCATAACTTCTGCTAATTTAGCAGCAATTTCTGGATATTTTGATATGCTCTCAATCTCTAATAATAATTTAAGCATTTCTTGGAATACTTTTGATTCTGTTTTGTAACCGTTACGTTGGTCACTCGCAGACCATTCAGCATGTTGTAATGCCATTTTTTGTTCAAAAGTTAAGAAACCTCTGCGTTTCTGTGTTTCAATTAATGCGTCTCTTACTAATGCGTAATCGCTATAATCTTCATTTGTCATTTACTTCACATCCTACTCTACATTTCTAAGGTGCTCTGGACGAGCAACCACTGTTTTTGTTTTATTACCATCTTTAATCGTAACAACCCAAGCTGCACCTTGCTTACCTGAAATTACGCCTGTTTTACCTTGAAATCTACGGTTTGGCATTCCTTTTTGTTGGCCGCCATCAATAACAATTGCAACTCTATCTCCTTCAGAATATTCATGTATAATTCTATCAATATTCAATCTGCTACGCTCTGTCTTACTACGGCTTGCAATAAACCTTGTACCTTGACGTTGACCTTTGGACCTCTTCATGTTTAACCCCTCTTCCATAAACTGGTGCGTTGCGGCCACTTGACCACCTGTAATAAGTCAATCGCCTAATCAGAATGGATGTCAAGAACATCTAACCACTCTACTTCACACTTTAAATTTAGTAATTCTGCAACTGAGGGGGTGGTTCTTCCACTATCTGAAGTAACCATTTCTTTGATATAAGTGCCTGACTGAGCCCTTAATTTAAACTCTACAAGTTCATTATTTACTTTAATATCATAAAGTTCAATGACTTTTCTCTTTCTTATTTTATCTGCTCTACGATGAGAAACTCTTTTTGGTGTTCTTTGATTTAATTCTACACCATTAAGTTCTGAAATTTTTTCAATAATTTCTTCATCAGATAAATGATGCTCAATTTCATTACCCTCCTCATCTAATTCATTGATTAATTTAAAGCATATGTGATATGATTTATCTGCTGCAGCATCTTTAACTCTGACTACTTCAGACTTATTGGAATTTCTTAATTTTTTAATTTCAACTTTCCCAGATGCTGATTTATTCACTAATTTAGTTAACTTCTCAAGGTCAGCATTACGTTTTTTAGGATTCTTTAATTCTATAACTGTTGGTCGGCCATTACCTAAACACCTTACATCAATATCTTCTCTACCCATTGAGTGAGTAGAATGAGATTCTGCAGAAAATATTTCCAATAAAGGATCTGCAATTAATGATTGTACTGATTGAGGATATTGTAATCCTGTGTCATCACATTTTTCACAACCCCTTCCCTTACAAGTTCTACAACTCCAATGTGTCTGTGGTAAACCTCTTTCAAATTTACAATATCTTGTGTAAAGATACAATGATCGACATTCAATTTTTACAGACAATGTTAAACAATCAACTAATGCAAGTATCTCTGGGTTTTCATTAACAATTTCTATATTGTCAATTAACATTCTAATTTTTTTAGAAATTTCTAAAGATAAACTTTGTTTCAATGCATGACTTCTACTTGCTCCAAAACTTATCCTAATATGTTCTTCTGATTCAATTAAATCTGAAGGCAATTGAAAGCCTAATTGTAACCTTGAAAATTCATAATCATTTAGTGATGCTGCTAATCTTGATGTAATAAGATCAATGTCATCAAACAAATCTTCGCACATAGGGCAAACATCTATTCCTGTTTCATTTAATTGTGGTTCACTTTTCAAAACTTCATCTCTTATTTCCTTGCCAGCTTCAAAAAGTGTCTTGTTTACTAATGAAACACCACCTACTCTTCCAATACAATGATTACAACAACCAAGGCGAACTAAGTGAGTCTGTCCACTTTTTGAAGGGGCTGGTGTGATTTCAAAGTTCTCTTCGATGAAATCAAAGTCTCCTAAATCCACTTTATCTTCATTTTCTGAGTCTTCATCCCATGAATTATCTCCAACACCATATTGCGCTGAAGAATAATTCGTCCAATCCTCATCATTATCCTTCTCCATTCAATCACCAAAGCATTCTAGCTGGGCAAACCCGTACAAGAACATGATTCCCAAAATGACATAGTATTAATGATTTTCAACATCTAAAATCATTCTTCCTCTTCTTTTGAGCTGTCAAGTACACAAATTGCTGCAGTGGTAATTAGTAATGCCGCTATCAGTGATAAACCAATCATTGCCGCTGAATAAAAGCCAAACAAATTAAACACTCCCATTGGTGATAATGTAATTACTAAAAATCCCATAATATCTGACGCTGCTGCTCCAAATAAAGCAATTCCTGAAGTACTTGCTACAGTTTGTAAACACGAAGAAGCACTGGACAATTGATGCTTTTTCTTCTCTTCCCTATATCTTTCAGTAACATGAATACAATAGTCAATACCGACTCCTAAAGATAGTGATGAAATTACTAAAGTGATTACATTCAAACTATCCCCCATTAGGTAAATAAATCCGTATAACCAAATAACTACAAGAATAATGGGTATTGTAGTTAACATTGATTGTTTAAATGAACGGAAACCAATCCAAAGGGTGCCTAAAACAAGAAATATTCCTAAAAATAATGATCTTTGGAATTCTCCTTCAAATTCCTCTGATGCTACTGCCCTAGATACTGGTTCACCACAAGGTATTATCCAACTAATAGGGTGTTGGTCATCAAGGAATGCATCTTCTAAATTTGTATGTTTACCATTTTCCTTGCTTAGATTAGTAAATGGACTTGCATCTCTCATTAATTCATCAAGAAATAATATTACCGCAGGAAACTTTTCTGCTTGACGTATTCCATACCTCATTACCATATGAGTATATTTTGGCTCATCTCCTGAAGTTGACAACCATGGCCTTAAAGGATCTAGATCCTCACTTGGATGAATATATAATTCTACAACCGATTTAGGTATTGCTGCTCCCGTAGCACTGCTTTCTGGAACTCCGTACAAATAAGTAAAACCATAAAAAAATGCAATACAACCCCTATCTCTAAAATCAGGATAATTGAAATTCAACAATTTAGGATTGCTTGCAACTTGTAGAGGATCTAATTCCATTTCTGAGGGTAATAAATTTTGAAGATAAATTAATCCTTCATCATCTGATAAATTCAAACTTGAGCAACCCACTCCATTTTCTATAGCACTAGTATTCCAACCTACTTCTTCAAATGGAGTGATATTAAATAACATTGAAGCCAATGCACCAACTACAATTTCATCTATTGCATTTAGATCTGCATCATTATTTGCATCTCTTCCTATTTTATCTGCAATTTCCCCATCGGGCCCCATTGTATTGATATTTTCTCTAAATTCAGAGATTCCACCTAATACTCCTGGATGAAGCATGTCTCCTTCAATAAGTAGGGCAGCTTGCTCTCCCTCTGTTGGAAACCTTTCTTGCACCAATAACACCCCAGCAGAAAAATCTGAGTTTGGATCTAACATATCATCAACTTCAAAATCTCCTTCTAATGAGTTCATTCCTATGTAAGATGGTATTGTAATCAAAAATGCCAATAATAATATCATAACGGGCCTTTTACCCTTAGTCATAGCTATTGTAAATTTATTTAATAACTCTCCAACGCCATCTCCACTTAATTTTCTCTCATCTTTTAATTTATCAATTTTAGATAAATATTCATCAACACTTAATCTAACTAAAGGTATCCAAATCCCTGTCAATAAAAATGCTGAGAATACACCTGCTGCAGCTTCAATTCCAAAACTTCTAAGGGCAGGTATTCCTGAAATTAGGTTTGAACCAAATGCTACTATTGTTGTTAATGATGTAAGTAAAATTGCTCTTCCTACTCTATCTAAAGTAATTGTCGTAGATTCTTTGATATCTTTACCATTCCTTCGTTCTTCTTTATATCTATGAAGGACATGTAAAGAATCATCAATACCTAAAGCAATAATCAATATTGGTAATAAATTTGAAAATTGTGATCTGAAAATAAATGAAATACCTATAAAATTACCAATTGATGCAATCCACCCAATGAAACCTTGCATCCAAATTAAAGATAATCCTAAAGCAAACATTACCAAAAGCACATCTGTTTTCCTCCTTAGTGAAAACCACAAAAACAAACTAATAATCAATAACATTATGATGATTAATCCTATACTAGATTGCATTTCTCTATTTACTTCAACATTAATTCCAGTTGGCCCAAGTAGTAAAGTAACTGTAGAATTATCTGTTTTTCTAACATCACCTTCCAAAGCTAGTAAACTCCATTCAAATGCACAGGGAGTTCCGTTTTCTGATAATATCATACATCTTTCTGAATCATATTTAGGAGGATTAATTACTAACTCGCCGTTGTTAACTAAATAACCTCCAACGCTTATTTTCCCATCAATAATGCCTACTTTTTTTTCTTGATATGCTTCATTCCAAACAAAAGTCCAACCATCTTCTTCTAATGATAGTTTATCTAAATGTAATAAAATCCAAGTAGTGCTTGCTGTCCATCTACCTCTTACTAAAAAATCAGTATTAGATATATTTCCATTTAATGGCCCTAATACATTTGATGTACTATCTTGAACAAATGTTCTATCATTTGATAACCATCTAAAGAAATTCCCATTTCCCTCCATTAAAATCCTATTTACTGCTAAGTCAACATGTTCCTGTGTCAAATTAGGATTTGTAAAATTCAAACATTCTAACTCTCCACAATCATTCCAATTTGTAGCAGGAGGAACAATATTTCCATAAATATCAACGGTAGGATTAGTCATGTAACTTTCTCCATCCATAAATGTCTCTATAGCTCTAGAAATGGATAATAGCCCCTCACTTTCAACTCCTACAACATCATCAACCATTGGAGTTAAATAATCTGAAATTAAATTATTTTTAACTACCTCTGATTTCTCTGAAATCTCCCTTAAAACTGTTAAATTCAAAATACCTCCTTTGGGTTCAGTTAGTGCATTATCTAAATCATAACCAACAATTTCTTCTGACTGCGGTAATTTACTATAATCAAAATTACCATTTTCTAAAACCCTATCCTCTGGAAGATATCCTGTTCCCACAATATCTGGATCTCTTACCGTAACTAAAAATGCAAAAATTTCACTAGATGTTGATAATTCTTGATTAACAAATTCTTCTGCTTTAATTTCCTCAACATCAATATTATATGCCTCTAAATCTATTGGTTCTAATGCTCTAATTGCACTTGGAACTAATAATATAGTCAATAAGAACACTGCTAAATGTACCTTATTTTTTCTAGGAATGAGATATTTTGCTAACCTGAAAAAGTACCTTGATTCAGCAGAGTCAGCGCTCATATTTGAATCGCTAATTTTCTTGTTCATAACTTTGTATATCATATGTGTATAAACACTTTTTATGGAATATAGGTGAAATTATAATTACATTCTTTTGGAGGTTTGTTTTAAATGTCGTTGTTAGGTCGCACGGCCGCTGAGGATTATATATGGCCGAATATGATGAGGATGGCGAGCAACGTAGATTCGAAGATACTGTACAAGAATGGCAGGATTCTATCGAATCTAATGTTCGTAAAATCGGAAAGGGTTCATGGGCAAGAATCTTACGTATGGCTAGGAAGCCATCAAAGAAAGAATTGCGCCAAACCATTTACGTTTGTGGAATTGGAATGTTAATTCTCGGATTCATAGGTTTTGTAGTTCTTGTTATAATGGACAATTTCCTTCCTTGGATTTTTGATTCATTAATGAATTGAGTTGATTAAAATGACTGATAGTTACGTTGTATTTGTAAGACATGGTGAAAAATTATTACTTATGAAAAGGGCAAGTGAAGACTTTTTAGGGCAATGGGATGGTATTTTTGATTATGGCGATGGTCATGATCAAGATGCGGTAATAAAAAGAGTATCAGACTCTACAGGTATTTCTTCGGATGATTTAACATTTGTTAGAGCTGCAGAAAATGCAAGATATATTGAAATTGGAAGTAGATTATCAGATATCACTCCAGTATTAGTTGTTAGTGAAACTGATTCTGTAATTCCATCTACAATTTATGATGAACATGTCTGGGTTGACCCAGGAGATATTGCATGGGAATCAAGAGAAAAACATAATTCAAGAATTCTGTGTTATACTAATTCAAATGTTGACGGTTCTGAACGTTGGTTGATTGAAATGTATGGTGATGTGGGATCATGTCTTTTCATTGTTAAAACTGCGATTGGTTCAGAAAAGAAGGTTTCACAAGAAATGCATGCAAGAATGTCAGGTACTGGAAGTCTTCAAAGTTCAATAGGAGAAATCTTTAGTGTACTTCATCCAACTCAAATGAGAGGCTATGTATTTGTTGAAGCAAGTGCAAAACATCACGTGGAAAAATTAATTGGAAGAGTTGGTGGAAAAGATCGTTCAAGTAGAGGAGTAGTAAATACCACTCCACTGAAAAATGCAAAGGGAGTTCTTGGAGATGAAGTTCCATTACAAGATGTTCTGCCATACTTAGAACCAAAATCAGCAACAAGTGGAATTGAAATCGGCTGTCTAGTTGAAATTGTAAGTGGTGCTTTCAAAGGTGAAAAAGCAAGGATTCTTGCTGTTGCAGATACTAAAGAAGAGATTTCTATGGAATTATATGAAGCAGATATCCCCATGACATTGAACATGCGTGCGGACCATGTTAGGGTTATCGAAAGGATTGAATGAGGAATAACCGCGATTAAATAGGGGAAGTAGGTCGCAGAGTCGCTGCAGAAAGGTGAAAAACATGTCAGACAATTGGACAAGCCGTCGTATTCGTAAAGCACTAGGTGTGAAAAAATGCAATGGTAGTTGGGAAGCAGCAGTGGAAGAATTGACAATGGATCAAGTAATTTCAATCGCTAAAGACAAAAGTGCAGATTTAACTGGTTGCGATGTACGTGCTATGGCAAGAGAAGTCATCGGTACATGCCAATCAATGAGAGTTTGTGTTGATGGAATGCGACCTAAAAAAGTCATCCAAGCAATGGATGCAGGAGATTATGACGATAAATTCAATTAAATCAAAACACGGATTGCGGGAGAGGTGTTCCTCGTAGACCGCAGGGGTGAAAAAAATGGAAGAAAAAATAAACAAAGCATTGAAAGCCGCTCTCGATACTGCTCCTGAGCGTAAATTTACAGAATCTGTAGAATTAGCATTTACATTAAGAGATGTTGATTTGAAAGTCCCTACTAACCGTGTACAAGAAGAAATTAGACTCCCACATGGAAGAGGGAAAAACGTAAAAATCGCTATGTTTGCTGCAGGAGATTCTGCAAGCAAAGCAAAAAAAGGTGATATTCACATAATCGACCCTTCTACAATAGAAGATCTTGGAGGAAATAAGAAAACAGCTAAAAGATTAGCAAACGAGTATGATTACTTCCTTTCTGAAGTACCCCATATGGGTTTAGTTGGAAGATTCCTTGGTGTAGTTCTTGGTCCAAGAGGAAAAATGCCTCGACCAGTTCCTCCTACTGTTGATCCAAGTGCAATAGCCGCTGGATTAAGAAACACTGTAGTTGTTAGAAGTAGAGATAAAATGACATTCCATGTTGCTATTGGAACTGTAAAACAAAGTGAAGATCAACTTATGGAAAATGTAATGACTGTATATAACAGAGTTACATCAAAATTAGAAAGAGGTATTGGAAACATTAGATCTTTGTATATCAAAACATCAATGGGTCCATCAGTAGCAGTAGAGGTGATTAACTGATGAAAGCAAAAGCAGCACCTTGGAAACACGGTACAATTTCAAAATTAAATGCAGATATTGCTAAAGGAGGTACTCTTGCGATTATCGATGTTCACGGTATTCCTGCAGGTGCTATGTTAGGCATGAGGAAATCCCTAAGACCTACTATGTCCATTAGAGTTGCTAAAAAGAAACTTATGAGCAGAGCTTGGGATGAAGCAAATTTAGATACTGAAGTTCTTGAAGATATGTTTGGAAATGCAGTACAGCCCGCTCTAGTACAAACATCAGAATATGATAGTTTCAAACTATTTTCTGAATTAAAGAAAACTGAGGCTGGAAGAGCAGCTAAACCTGGAGACATCGCTCCAATGGATATTATTGTTGAAAAACAAGATACTGGAATGGCACCAGGACCTATTGTAGGAGACTTAAACTCAATTGGAATCCCTGCTAAAATTATGAAAGGATCTGTTCATATCCAAAAAGATACTGTTGCAATTAAAGAAGGTGAAACTTTTGAAGGTGATTTAGGAATGATGCTTTCTAAACTTGGAATAAACCCAATCGTAACAGGATTAAAATTAATTTCAACATATGAAAATGGAACAAAATTCACACCAGACATATTAGATATTGATACTGACGGATTCCGTACCAAAGTTATTGGTGCAGTATCTGCAACATTCAATTTGGCTTGTAATGTAAGTTGGTTTACAAGTTTAACAATGCCTACACTACTATCTAAGGCATCTTCAGAAGCAATGAATGTTGCTGTAGAAGCAGGAGTAATGACTGATAAGACATTACCGCTCTTTATTGGAAGAGCAAATGCTTCAATGCTTGGATTAGCATCTAAGTTAGATTCCTCGGCCCTCGATGATGAGTTAGCCACACAATTAGGAGCCGCTGCTTCAGCAGCTGCTGTTAGTGCTACACCTGTAGCTGAAGAAACTGATTCTGCGCCCGCTGAGGCAGAAGAAGAAGAGGAAGAAGAACCCGAAGAATTTGGGGGACTTGGCGACCTGTTCGGTTAGAACAACAAAAAAGAGGTGAAAAATAATGGAATATGTATATGCTGCTATGTTACTGCATTCCGCAGGCAAGGAGATTAATGAAAAGAACGTAAAAGCCGTACTGAAAGGTGCTGGCGCTGATGTAGATGATGGCCGAGTTAAGGCTCTAATTGCATCATTAGATGGAATTGACATTGAAGAAGCTATGTCAACTGCTGTTGCTGCTCCTGCAGCTGCTGCTCCTGCAGCCGCTGGTGGATCTGCTGCTGAAGCTGTTGAAGAGGCTCCTGCTGAGGAAGAAGAAGAAGAAGAAGCTGGATTTGAAGGTCTAGGTTCTCTCTTTGGCTAATCAAAGCAATAAGAGAAATACCGAGCAATAATTGCAGAGTGGGACCTATGTCCACATATCGGTCAATGCCTCTTAGGCCGTAAAATAGACAAAATCAAACAAGATGTTCAAGGATAGTAAGCCTTAGCGTTAGCATGGCGAAACTACAAACTGTTGAATTTTCAACATGTTTGAAACCCACGGAAATGGTTAGAGAATTAAGAGAAATTGTAGTTAATTCTGGATGGACTTATGAACGTGTAGAAAGTGTTCGTACAGTAGATCGTTTTGCAATTATTATGCCAATTACACAATTAGCAAAAAGTCTAGGAATTAAAATAACATCTGGACCATATTTAGGATTAGAATTGTTATGTTGGAGCCATACTCCTGGTTCTTCAGGAAGTTTGCACTTTACTTCTTGGAGTTTTCCAACAAAAATAAATGATGATGATTTTGATAAATTAATTAAACTTTGGTCAAGTAAACTTTCACGTCAACCATGGAGATGGACTTTTGGTGAAAGATCTGTAATTGGTTATTTTCATCCTGTTTTTGGAAAATCAAAAAAATTCTACAAACATTTAGGTTTTGATGTCAAATCAAAGGTTTGGCCAATAGGGCTTGAAATTGAATTGCCCACTGTTTTTGAAGAAGAATAGGTATCAAATTGATAACCCCCTTTCGTGTGGGCGATTTAATGTTCGACATGGCGGAGACATTGGAGCGGCTTCAAAATGACCGCCAATTTTTAGCTACAGTTCTATTAACTATGTTCTTTTTAGCAATTTTCCCAGCTTATTTTGCAATGGGAGGAAGTGGAGGAGATGGTAGTATGAGCGCTGTTGCAGATTACAAAGTCGAAGGTGAACTCGAATATATTGAATTAGATAATGCTACAGAATATATCTTTGATGGCGAAACCCTAGAACTTTCATTTACCACAGAAGTTCTTGATGATGCAAGTTCAAAAAATATTGTTGGGGTTGAAGTTTCAATGTCATATGGTGAAGATGAAGAAGCAAATGGTGCCTCTTGTGCTGGACCATTACAAGGTCAAAGTGCTGCTGATACGATTTCAGCAACAACTACACATAATTCTTACAATGGTAGTGGAGATGGCCAAAATAGTGGTGGAAGTGGTGCTCATTCCGTAGAAGTAATTTGGCAAAATGTATCTTTACTTGGCACTACAGTTTCAGGGCTATCAAAGGGCGAAATTATTGATCAATTAGACTCAAAAGGGGCAGGTGAAGGTGAATATCTTATTGAAATAGGTGTAACTGCAGAAGCAGGAAATACAAACTCACCTATTGCTTGTCAACGTAGTGATGATGGAGAAGAAGTAACTTATTCTGTAAAATTAATTGTTTTAGATTTAGATAACGTTACAATTGCAACAGAATTAGAAACTGAAACTGGAGAAGAAGCTTAATCCTGATTTAAGAATTCAGAAATATCTAGATGTGGACTTATTATCCTATTAACTTCTGATTTAATCCAGCCTAAGTTTTCATCATCAATTGCTTCA
>CATFLP010000056.1 GCA_949514915.1 Methanobacteriota archaeon
CCTAATAGAAGTAGTTCATGAAAAGTTCGGTGAATTTTTTGCGCCAGTTTGAAGGAGTATATGCCCTCGGGAGTTCATGGGCGACTCTAACGAAGTCAATTGGCATCCTACTAATTATCGAACAAATACATTAGAAGAAATAGCATCTAATGGAGAGCAATTCTTAGGAATGACTGCCACATTATGTGGATTTGCAGAAGTAATAGAGGAAAAGGTGCAGTATGTTTTATTAAATTGAGAGATGGTACTGGAAGTTTACAAGCGTTCATCAAAAAAGGAAATGTAAGTGATGAGGAATTAGAAATAGCTCAAACTGCAAGCAGAGAATCTACATTTCAAATAACTGGAGAAATTGCAAAAAAGAGGCCCCCCAAAGTTCCTGAAGGGGAACCATTACCCCCTCCAGAATATGAAATTGTTGCATCAAAAATCATAATTCTTTCTCTTGCTGAAACACCAATGCCACTAGGAGTTACTGACAAAGTTGAAGTGGGCATGGATGTAAGACTAGACAATAGATTCTTAGATTTAAGAAGAAAGCATATCAATGCAATGTTTAAATTACGTAGTAGAATTCTACAATATGGTAGAGAACATTTAATTTCTGAAGGTTTTGGAGAAATAAATAGCCCAAAAATCATTGCTGCTGCTGCTGAAGGGGGAACAAATTTATTTCCAATAAAATACTTTGATAGAGATGCATATTTATCACAAAGTCCACAATTATACAAGCAACTAGCAGTAATGGGAAATCTAGAACGTGTTTTCGAAATAGGTCCTGCATTTAGAGCTGAAAAACACGACACATATAGACATCTCAATGAATTTATATCCTTTGATATAGAAATGGCTTGGGCAAGTGACGAAGATGTAATGCAAGTTCAAGAACGTATGATTTCACATATTTGGAGTGAAATAAAATCAAACGATCAATCATTAATTGATGACATCAATGAATTTAGAGTTTCAGAGGAAAAGGAGCCAATTGTGGTTAATGTCCCATCAATTCCATTTCCACGAGTATCATATTGTGAAGCTATTGAATTAATTCAAAACAAAGGTATTGAAATTAATTGGGGAGACGACATAGAAGCACATCATGCAGACATGCTAGCTGAAAAATATTCAGAATTCTATTTCATTCCAAAATGGCCTATGGCTATGAAACCATTCTACATATTCCATGACAAAAATGAAACTTCTGCTACTGGAGGTCAATTATCTAGAGGTTTTGATTTAAATTACGGCCGTGATGAAATGACAAGTGGAGGTCAAAGAGAACATCGGGCTGATGTGCTAACTCAAAATTTAATTGACGTTGATTTAAATCCTGATGATTTTGATTTTTACATAGATGGCTTCCGTTATGGCGCTCCACCGCATGCAGGTTGGGGGCTCGGTGTTGCAAGATTATTGATGGTTCTTACAGGTGCTGGAAATGTTAGAGAAACGGTATTATTTCCAAGAGATAGAAGACGTTGCACTCCTTAATGAGATTAAAGAAAAATATCATTCAAAATCTGACCATTTCATTAAAGATAAGGAATTAGATAAATCTTCAACTGTAGTGTAAGATATTTCAGAAATATCAACAATTCGATTATTATTGAACATACCACCTTTTGAATTTTTAACGAAAGAAGCATCATGAATCTCTCCGATCAATAGTGCTTGTATTGGATATCCGCCATCCCAACGTTGCTCTATTTGTTCAAGCACCCATTCTTTCAATGTGTCTTCTGGTAGTTCCTCGTCATTAATCCATGAAATTTGTGGTTCCAAATTCTTTGACTCGACTGTTACCCTTGCAATAATATCTCCTATCCCTCTAACAGATTTTTCTTTGTAGAGGCCAACGTAAGCTGCCCGATTGTATCTATAATTACCACCTTTATCTGGACTCAAATAGCAACGAGAATTTCGTACATCATCATAATTTCGTGCAGAATTAAGTATCAACATTTTAGATGCCCATTCATCTGTATCTTTTTGTGGCATCAGTGGTTTTGGATCTATCGAGGGATTATATCTTCTATAAATTCCCTTGTCAATACGAAATAATAAATCATCTGAGCCATCTTTTTTGGGTTTATGACTTAATCTTGCTTGAACATTTGTAGTCATTAAACCAACATGCGCCCAGATTGCATTAGGACTATTTTTAGGGTTCTGGGAAATGAAATCTTTTCGAAAATCACTAATCTTGAATGCTTCGTCAATAGCATATTCTTTCTCAACGTGTATCCTTATTCGTTCTCGAAGTGTTTTATTTCCTGGTGCTGACTTTTCTTCTGATTTAGAAGTTTTTACTTTTGAAAATATATCTCCTCTACACCAATATATTAGTGCCTTAGTTGAAGATAAGCATGGTTCAATAAATTGCCTATCCACTTCTAATTCTGCGCCACCTTGATCATGAGATGCGAAATTTCCAAATCCCTGCACGAGCCTAATGCATGCAGATACTACCCTCGGTGGTTTGTATCCAGCCTTGCTGATGGTTTCCATCAATTTCTCAGATGTGTTTTCTTTAGGGTGAATTCCTGTTTCTTCAAAATAATAATCCTTGAGAATTATTTCTAAAATTCTCCTACATTCTGTAAACGCCAAGTCAGGGAAATTGTCCGCCAAATCAATAGCTCTTTGATAATGAAAATTTAAACGCGTATTAATTTCGCTCATGACACTCGGAAAGGGAAGTATTGTATGAATACTCGGTATGTTTTAATTGGATAATCATAGCAATCTCAATACCTAAACATAAATTCCAATAAATAATCAAAGGACCTATAAAATGACCCTCTATTAGCGACAATACCAACGATTGTATTGAAGACTAAGAACTATTCCGATGGTCATGGGCAAGCCACGTTTTGCGTTTCTTCTTCTCAAAGAGCACCCTTATGGAAGAGAAATGTTGAAACAAATACTATCAAAAGGATTTGTTCCTAAAATTGTTATTGAAGAAGATTCAGACATAGGAACTGAAGAAAGGGAAAAATTCCTCAAACGTATTGACGGGCATCCTATAGCTCCTGAAATTAAGGCACAATTAGCGAATTTAAATATCCCTCACGAAATTGTTAATATTCATAATTCTGAAGAAGTTATGCCATATCTTAAAAATTTAGAATTAGATTTAATTGTATTTGGAGGAACAAGAATTATCCGTGGAGATATTTTAGATTACCCATTACATGGAGTAATTAATTCTCATCCAGGATTATTACCAGATTGCAGAGGTTCTGCTTCTCCTGCGTGGTCTGTTTATCATGACATTCCTATTGGTTCATCAACTCATTTCTGTGATAATGGAATTGATACTGGAGATATATTACTTCGTAGAGAAGTTCCAGTAAAAAGAGGCATGACTTACGAAGATCTTTGTTATGAAACCTTAGTATTAGCAGGTATATTAATGAAAGAAGCATTAATTGCTTATGATGAAGGTCGATGGGATGAATTGAGACACCC
>CATFLP010000057.1 GCA_949514915.1 Methanobacteriota archaeon
TACAAGAAGAGTTTGTTTAGAGCAATGATTGTATATTCTTCAGTAATGATTTTGAGTACAATTTCAATCTATGTTTTAGTTGATATTTTTGGATTTAATGATTTATTGATGGCATTAATTCTTAATCCAATTACTGGATTACTTAATTTTGTTGGGTTAAGACTTCTAGCATTTGAGATTCCGTTGTTAAATGAAGCCTAAATCCTCCATCATTATTACCAAAAAAATGATTCTAAAATTATAATAGTAAAAAATGGTGATAAAATTAAACCTAAACCTAGATATATATTTTTAGAAATAAAAGAAATGATAATTGCTAAAATGTAAAAAATAAATAAAATCATAAAACCAAAAAGAAACAATTCAATTGAAGAACCCAATCCCCAGAAATTCTTACCAGCTGTCTCATAAAAAGTAAAAGTAAAAAAAGATAATATTAATAAAAAAATTAATGGTGAAAAAAGCCCAATTAAAAATTGTTTCTTTCCACCACTAATTTCTGACAAGTATCTCGCTGTTGGGATATCTTCTATTTTTTGTGTACCTATTTCTATATTTTGAAGACTTTTATTATCAGAAATCAATATTGATGGTGGTTTTTGTTTAGGAATTTCATCAATATCTATTTCCATGTTAATTCTGAGAGTAATCTAATTATTATAATTTTTAAGATAATTTAATATTAATTAAGGATTTTAGATGCAAATTCTGGAATTTGTATATTGATCTCAGAAAAAGCATCTTCTAAATTTTCAAATGCCTTCTTTTCTCTATTTTTAGATAACCTTTTGGCTTTTGCAGAAATTATTTTCCATGCAGTTTTTTCACCAATGCCTGGAATTGATGCTAATTGATGTTGACTTACAGAATTAATATCTAGATTTGTTTCTACAGCAGTAATACTTCTTTTTCCATGCCCAGTAACTAAAACATTAGATTGAGTTTCTAAAGGAATATGGTATTCTGCACCAATTAGAATCGGATATGCGCCAATTTGTCTTCCAAAAGTAATACCTGCATTTCCATGTATTTCATTTGAACAATGTTTGTCAGTTAGATGAACAGGTAGTCTTGTACGATTGTCGTGAGATTCCCACCACACATCTTTCAAGAGAGTTCCTATTGGAAACATTTCTTCTAACAATGGTCCATCGAATTCATCGCGAACTTTAGATTTAAATTCTTTAAATTCTTTAGGTGGTATTTCTTGAAAACCTTCACCTTCTACTTGTCTTATGTTAATTCTTCTTAACCACAAACCTTCTTTTTTTAATTCTGATAAAAAATCCAAGTTTAATTTATACGTTTTTTCTGGTATTTCTCCATTTAGTCCAGCAATAAAATTTAATCCAGGTAGTAGTTTAGGCAAACCTCTTTCTCCTTTTTCTTTTCCAAATTTATTGATTAATCTAATTGCAACTTTTGCTTGTTCTGGATCACAATTTAACCAATTTGAACTATGTACTTCAGGATCTACACTTTCAAGACCAAAAGACAGAATTGCTCCATCAGAAAGAGTATCTACCAATATTTTAGTAATCTCGGTACTAGGTTCAATATTTTCAGCAATAATGCTTGGGTTTCCATTATCAACATGCAAGATGTTTACTCTCTCATCTTCGCGAATTCCATAAAGTAATTTTTCTAATGGTTTTGGATTAGGAATAGGATATTCTAATTCTTTTACTCCATCTGCAAGATATGTGTATACATCGGTCATTCCTCCCAAGCGTATATTTGTTACACCAGAATCTAAAGCATTTTTAATTTCAGAAAGAATTGCTTCAGGAGAACGCCATAATGGCACGCCTTTTTTAGGCTCAAGACAAAATTTACATCCGTTTTTAAATCGAACACATCCTTGATAAACTTCAACTTCATAAGTTAGTGGACCATTCAAATCTGGATGTTCTAATACTGCTTTGGAACTTGCTCCCGCATTTGCCCATACATCCCATTGTTCAGCAGTTCTTCTAAGGTGCTTCCATTGTTGATTTTCAATAAAATTGTTTAGAGTTGCATCAGTATCCCAATGTGCCAGAAACAGATTTTTTCTTAATGGATTCCAACCTCTATGTCTCCACCCTCTTATTGCCCAACCTCCACAAAGAATTGGTAGTGAAGTTGGCATATTACTAATTATTCTCTCAGTTTCATTAAGGCTAATTGGAGTTCCTCTGAGATATTTTCCAGGAACAACAGCACCCGCAAGGATAACTAATCCTGCTAATTTATTGGGATCTTCAATTTTTTCTAGTCGCCATTGATCTATTGTCAAATATTTGTAAGGTATATTCTTCTTTTCTAAAACTCCTGCAATATATCTACAATGAAAACCAATGTAGGGAGGGACTCCAAATGCTGCGGGTTCATCTTCATAACCATCAATTAGTAGCCAGTAAGAATCCTGGCTATCCATATTTAATCCTCAAAACCTTCTTCTCTACGAGCTTGCATTTCTCTATTTGAGCGAGAGTTTTTGTTATTATTTCTTTTTCCTCCACCTTTATTGTCTGATTCACGAACTCCTATTTTACGTCCATTAATCTCAGATCCATCAAGCGCTTTAATTGCTTTTTTCGCAGAACTTTCAGATGCTGTAACAAACCCAAAGCCCCTACTTTTACCAGTTTCTCTGTTAAGTGGTATTGAAACATCAATAACTTCACAATGTTTTGAAAATATTTCTTTTAATTTCTTTTCATTAACATCCCATGGAAGTCCTCCAACGAATATTTTGGTTCCAGATGGTTTCTTTTGCCTTTTATCTGAAGATTTATCATCAGCATCATTTACAGTAATTTTTCTCCCATCTAATTCAAATTTATGTAATTCTGAAATTGCAGTTTTTGCAGATGCTTTTCCAGAATATGTTACAAAACCAAAACCTCTAGAGTTTCCAGTTTCTTTATCGGTCATTACTATTGCATCTATAACATCACCATGCTTTGAAAATAATTCCTTTAATCTTTCAGTATCTACTGATCTAGCTAGTCCACCAACGAATAACTTGGCACCTTTGGGGCGCTCATTTCTACGGTTGTTTCCTCCAGCACCTTCGAAGTTTGGTCTGATTATTTCCCTACCATCAAATCGATGATCTGCTCTGATTAATACACTTCTAGCCGGAATTCCTGCTTTAAAAACTTCATCGAATTCTTTAGACCAGCGTTGTTTTAGTCTATTATATGAAGCAGGACCACCTTTAATGAGATTATATCCTTGCCCAAAACCATTTGATAAAACACGATATCCTGAATAATCACATTGAGGACAATGGACATTATAATCTTCTTTTGGTTCAGCATAAAGAGACTCACCACATTGAGGACATAATGCAGATAGAACTCCACATTTTTCGTCATCCCTAGTATTTACTTTCAAAACTGGACTGTTTTCAATTACTTTTACTCTCACTATATCTCTTCTTCTCATTGCGTCTACTGGTGCAGGTAGGAATCTATCTACAATTCCAGCAACATAAATGTCAGCATATTGATGTTCAGGTAAAATGCTTCTTTCATCACCTTCAATTTGAATTATTTTTATTGTTGCAGCTTTTTCTCCAAGTCGATCAACAATTCCAATAAGATAATCACCAATCTTTGGGATTGGGATATTTTCAGAATTTTTTATACTTACTATATTTGAATTTGAATCAATATTGATATTCCCAGAAACCATTGCAATAATGTTTCCGTCTTGTTTAATTGTACCTTCTCCAGGTGTTAAATTTGATGAATTTTCTATAATTTCACCAGGGGTAATGAATGTAGCGCCCATCTCTTGCTCAAATGGCCGTCTTACTTCCGCTTGTTAAACCTCCCCTTCTGTAGGTTTGGTAAATTTCCAACAAATTATTTCAGTAGAACTGTTTTTTTGTTTATGATGTTGATATATTGCAGGAAGTACAAAATTCGTTCTAAACATCTTTTGAGCAACCCAACCATGTTCATTTGCAAAGGGTATTAAATGCGTGATTTTGCTTGTGTGCATAATATGAATTTCTTTAGCATTTGATTTGAACATAAGTTCTAAAATCGGTCTGTCAGCTTTTTGTCTTTGAGTTCCCCAAGGAGGGTTTGAAATAATTAAAGAATCATTTGGAATATTGATATTACTTTTTCCAATCATAGAATTAATAAATTTTATTTCTGTGTTTAAATTTACTTTTTCGGCTAGAATCTCTTGACCCTTTTTGGCAATCTCAATGGCTTCTAAATCACAATCAATCATCGTAACCTTATTCGCCCCCATTAAAGCACAACCAAATCCTAAAATACCGTTTCCACAACCTAAATCAATTATTTCAAAATTAGAAATACCATCCTCACTCGCATTATTTATTTCATTAATCCAACGAGCGGCTAAATCCCCTGGTGTTGTATATTGTTCTAATTCTAAACGTTTATTTTCATGTTGTGGTAGAAGAGAAAGAAGTATTGCTAGATGTTTGTTTTTAGGAATTGCACCCGTGGCTATTGATTTCATCCAAGCGCTTTTTTTTACCATATTTATCCTAATTTTGTTGATTTTTCCTTCTAGCCAATTCATCGGCCTGTTTTCTGAATTCTTCAATTGCATCTAAAGTAGACATACTTTCATTAGCAGCTTCAGTTTTACCATTTTTCAAATTAACTTGATCTGCTTCAATTTTTAATGCTGTAAGAGTCCTAAAATCTATACCTCTTTCACCGCAACTTCTACAAAACTTTGTTGCGTTTTGTTTTTCTAAGCCACAGTTCGTACAGTAAGGCATTGTGCTCAGACACCTCGAGAAAAGAGTTCCAATTGAAACTGTCGGCTATTATGTTGCTAATTTAAGAAACAACTCCCAAGTATTTACTCCAGCTGCTGTTGCTCTATCACTAATGTCTTGAAACTCAATATTTTCCATAATTGCATTAGAATCATAGCCTTCACCCAGTAGTTTTTGAACAATCATTCTAAATTCTGCTTCAACACCGACACCTGGTAATGATTTTTGCTCTTCAACTATTGCACGTGGAGCTGTTGTTGGTTTTTCTTCAACTTTTGAATCTAAAACTTCCTTTTCTTCTACAATTTCCTTAATGTCGGTGATTGTTGGAGTTTCTTCTTCTATTGTTGGAGTTTCTTCTTCTATTGTTGGAGTTTCTTCTTCTATTGTTGGGGTTTCTTCTTGAATATTATTTTCTAAAGAAATTGGAACTATGTCTGGGATAGAAAGAAATGCTTTGGATACTAGACTAGATGGAGGCATTACTAATGGTAAACTTCCAAAATAATCTAATGAGTTATGTGCATATGTTGACATTTCAAATGATTCAAATGCCAATCTTATTGATGAAATAGCATTTGATGGAAGCGGTTCGATAATTGTTGAAACAAGTTCATAATCCTGATTTGAAACTAATTCCTTTACCCATAATTCTAAATCACTAACAGCAATATTTAGGAATTGGTATGATGCAGATAATGGATCAATTCCGCGGGAACGTAACGTATTTGCTTCATCTCTTGGTCGATAAAACAATCCAAATACGGGATATTTATGTTCCACAAAAAATCCATGTTGTTCCATTTCAGGTCTTGATTTTCTTGGTAATAATATCAGGCATGTAGTCCTTTCAACCGTATCATCCCATAATGTAGGCCAACGTACAGGGGCCTCTTCCTTTAATTGTTTTAGAGTTACATTTGTCAATACACTTACGTTACCCAAAGCCTCACCTAAGCAAGGCACATGCTAGACGTTATGATAACATTCCGATTAAATCTCGATATTTTTCAGATAGGAGGAAAAATATTCATTAATGGCGATGAGTTATTATTTATTGAGTATAAAGTAGTAACATGGAGGAAGCCACATCACTGAATTTAAGTGGTTATAAATTTCATTTTATAGTAGATTTACCAAAGCAATATTATATTCATGATTTTACAAAAGGTAATGATAAATCTCCATTGGAATTTTCTGTAGGTCGTTATGATGAGAATCGTAAAGGTTTGTACGAATCAGAATTATTTTCAGGAATTAGAACTCTTCATGTAGGTATAGATATTGGAGGTCCAGTAAATACTCCTGTGCATGCATTTCATAGTGGAGTTATATTCAATCAAACATACTTGCCTTCAGATGGAGACTATGGAAATGTAATAATAATGGAGCATGAATTTAACGGAACAAAATTATGGGCATTATATGGTCATTTAAGTTCAGAATCAATTAAGCATTTAGAAATCGGACAAGTCGTAGAGTCAGGCCAAATTATTGGTTGGTTTGGTGATAAATCCGAAAATGGAGGATGGGAGCCACATGTGCATTTTCAATTATCACTTGAAAGACCAGAATCATGCGATATGCCTGGAGTAGTAAATCCAGAAGATAGAGACTCTGCATTAATGAAATATCCTGATCCAAGACTTGTTTTAGGTCAAATCTATTAATCGGAAAGATGTCTTTTTAATGAGTCAATACTTGGAATTGAGAATGGATTTTTATTATTTAAAAATGCTAAAGCACAACTTGTCCAATCCATCAAAACACATAGATGTAGAAGGCATTCTAGTAATGATTCTCCTTCAGCACTTACTTTCCATGCAGAAGATGAATTCAAATAATGAGTAAACCATTTCATTCGAACATTTATTCTTGAATGGATTTGTGGCGAATCTAATATTATTACTGATTGTTTTTCCGCGGCTTGATCTTTAACGTCTCCTGTAATTCCCCATGCGACTATTTCATTATGATTCATTTCTGGAATAATTGAAAATCTGGCATACCTTCCTGCATTTTCATTGATTTGTGTTGAGAAACGTTCAGCTGCAAATTCCATTTCAGCACTTGATATTATTGCTATTTGATTATCAACTAATGCATTAGCAAGTTCTAAGGTTGGTGATTCAGGATTTGCTATAAAATCAGAATTATCAATTTCATTTGCAAGCCTTGACAACATTTCTTCCAATTTCTTTTTATTTGGCCTTTCTAACAAACAGAGTTTCCACATTAGTGCAATTTGTGTTCCAAACAAATGTCCAAAAGCAGCTCTTGGACATCTGCCACCTGGAACAAAAATATGGTGAGAATGATCATTCATTTCTGAAAAGCCTGCAATCATTCCTCCTGATGAAATTGTAATTATTTTTCCCCCTGCATCAATTATTTTGCTTACTCCATCTAATGTTTCTTCAGTATTCCCACTGTATGATGTAGCAATTACTAACCAATTTTTATTCCACCATGCAGGAATATCATAATTTCTCCATACTATTATCGGAATCTCTCCCTCAGAATCACAGATGGTTTTCAGGAAATTACCTCCTGCCCCAGAACCTCCCATTCCAAGGCATAATATCCCATCCCATTTTGTCGAACCAATTTCATCAATCCATTTAGGAACTTCAAAATCAAATTGTGTGAAAGCGCGTACTAAATCATCAACAAAACTACGAAGTGAATCAAGCATGTCTTCGGAATCTAATGATTCAACTAATTCATTAATGTTTGAATCGCTCATTAAATCATCCCTATATGCACTCGCCATTCTCTTAATGGCTTTGAATATCTCCCTGCGATGTTAGTCTAGGTAGCGAAATCCATTCATCAATGATATACGCCAATTCTACAGTTTCTCTATCATCTTTCCAATCCCAAGGCAACTGAACCATTTTTGTTTTCCAATCTCTTTCATCTAGAAATTCAATAACCTGAGAATCTACATTTAGGGGTTTAACTGTAACTTGATCATCTTTTTTGCTCATTACTTGTGCTGTTTCTAAATCTCTCCAACTAGTTCCGACTTTATGATTTTGTGATACCTTCAATAATGTTACTCCATTTGGAAGCCAAGCAAAAACCCTGTAATGTTCAGACCTCCATAATAGGACATCTCCAACATCAAATGCAGGTTTACGATATACTATTGTTAATCTGGTGACATCATTTCCATCTTTCCTTCCAACTATTTTGTTAGATTCTTTTGTTTGTCCACCCCATTTTTTTGTTAATTCTCTTGCCCATGAGCGTGCTAAACCTTTAGATCCAAAAACAACATCATAACCTCCTTGAACAGGACCTTCTTTAGTAATAAAATGCATAGGGTCATTAGGTAAATTTTCCAACATGTCGTTAAGACTTTGTCTAAGTAAATTTAATTCTGAATCGTCAAGTTTTCTTCCTATTGATCGAAGTTGTACTGTTGCTTCGAAATAATTTCCTGCTTGTCTGGATGCAGCAGGGCTAACACCATTCGAACATCTTAGAATTGTAACAAGTTCATCTTCGAAAGGAAGATCCATTATTTTCCCTTCTACATGAATAAAAACTCTTGTATTTCTATCATCTATTTTTTGAGCATTTATATCAATAATCACGTCATTAGCAATTTCGTTTAATTCTAAGTTTTTTTGTATAAGTAATTCATGTAATTCTTGGTCACTAAGTTCAATCCAACCTTGATCAGTTTGTATGGTTCCAGAACGAGAACATCGAGTATATTGTATTCGTTCATCAATTTTTGAAATTGTATGACGGACACGTAAACATGATTCACATAATCTATCAACATATAGTGGCGGTTTTCCGCCACAAACTATGCAAAATTCATCACCTAATGACATGTTCCTCGATTATTGCGTCTAGAAGTCTTTTCATAAAACCCCCACATTGGAATTTTTCAAAAATCATAGCAGAAAAACAACAAACAAGTACCCCCTAGCATTGATTGAGCGGGCAAAATGTCATTGTGGTATCAGATGGACACTCCTCATTGGATTGGATTATTTTTATTGGTTTCTATTGCCATTGCTCCCTTTATTTTTGCATTTAAAAATAAAACTAGTTTTGCACTTGCAACGACAATTTCGTTATTGGTTACGTTTTTACTTCAAAGAATATTTGGTCTAGTATACTCAATTTTTAATATTCATATGGACCCTCACAATTTACTTGTAACAATTCCCGATATTGCTTGGGATCCCATTGAATTACACAGGATGTTGTCTGCAACTTGGCTACATTCAGATTATTTTCATATTCTTTCTAATGTTATTGTGATTGCATTAGTAGGGATTCCTTTGGAATTAAGACTTGGAAATAAGAGATTTATGCTTGTTTATTTAATTGGAGGATTAGGGGGAAGTATTAGTTGGGTTTATTTTAATGCAGGTTCCACTGTACCTGCATTAGGTGCTTCTGGTGCAGCATTTGGATTACTAGGGGCATATCTTGCTTGTTGGCCAAAGGATGAGATTGAATTTCCATTTATATTGATTAGAAAATGGCCAATTTCAATGATCGCATTAATTTATTTTGGATTAGAAGTTGGTAGGGCATTTACTGTTTATGGGATGGGGGAATTGAGTAGTGTGGGGCATATTGCACATTTAGGGGGATTCTTAGTTTGCTATATATTTGCTAGACCTATAGCACGAAATGGCCCTACTCCTCTTGATATTATAGATTCAGGGCCAACTCAAGGAGGTATTCATTCAGCATTACATAATCAAAAAAGAGAATCAATGAAATCTTTGGAATCAGATCCTTGGACTGATAGTACTGGGAAAACGGATGTAAAATTAATGAATGTACTTTCTAACTTACGCATTTCTGGTGATGAGATAGAAACTAGAGAAGCTTGGATGGAAAAATTAGTAACAATTGCACAATGTCCTATCTGTGATAATGGTTTAGAGGTAAGAAATTTATCAAATGGACCAAATGTTCAATGTAGTGAAGAAACTTGTAATTTTAGTTGGCCATAGGTCATCTATTAGCAACACTCATAGTAGTGTAATGTAGGTGATATGTCAGAGGTGGTCTTTAGTGCATATGAATTCCGTGAGTCGCCGCACATCTATTTTGATGGTTCTCATTTTTCTTTTTGCAGATATTAGTGTCGGAGTTTCAGGACAATTCGTTAATTCTGAGGATTCAGAAATAATTACTGAGTTAGAAAATATCCCTGCAATATTGATTGAGGGTTTACCTCCATTATTGTGTGATTATAATGGCGAAACTCACCCTTGCGATACACCACTAAGATTGCCTGATAGAGGTGAAAAACCAGCAGCAGAAGATTATGGTTGGTGGTTAGAATATTCTCCAGACAGAGATAATAATGGCATGGATGATAGATTACAAAGAATTATATCGGGAGAGAAGGAAAGTGTATCTACAACTGCAATAATTGGTGAAGATGGCCGAAAGACTGTTGCAATATTTGTGAATTATGCTTGGGCACCTACTAGTGATGATATTTCATCTCTCAAAGAAGTATTGAAAAGACATGGTTGGAAAGAACCAAGTGGTCTTGAAGGAGATGCTTGGTTTACCCAATTAACATCAGTAGACACAATGATTGTAGATCATGTGCCTGTATCTGCTTTATTTGAAATATGGGGCTTAGAAGGAGTTGTTGTTGTTGAAATGCAAGATGTTTACAAACCATTTTTAGATGTTTCAGTTCCAGCAACAAAGACAAGAGCTAGTGATATTTATCCACAAGCAGCACATGGTGAAGGTGGGACTTATGGTTCTGGGGTAGTAGTTGCAGTTTTAGATACAGGAGTAGATAATGAGCATACTTCATTAAATGATTTTGATGATTTAAATGATGAACCAAATGAGGATGCACTTAGTTATGATGATCATAAATGGGTTGCAGGATATGATGCGACATCATTTAATGCAAATCCAGATGGTTCTGATGATCCTAATGATGGTTCTGAATCAGGACATGGAACACATGCAGCAGGAACTGCTATTGGAACTGGAGGTCATCAAGGCATCCATGTAGGAGTTGCTCCAGGTTCATATTTAGTAGATATTAAGGTATTAACAGATACAGGTGGAACAAATAATCAAGCATCATCACTTGGAATTCAATGGATGATAAATAATGTTGATCAAAATTGGGGACACAACAGTTCATCGAGAGGAATACAAGTGGCATCTATGAGTTTCGGCTCATTTAATGCAATAGATTCTGATGATCCTGGGGATGATGGAACATCTACCAATTCTAGATTAGTAGATAATGCAACAGCACAAGGAATTGTTTGTGTAGTTGCAATGGGCAATAATGGAGCAAGACAAGTTCCTTCTCCAGCATCTGCAGATTCTGCTTTATCTGTTGGAGCAACAAATGATCAAGGTTCAATAAATCGAGATGATGATGTTGTTGCTAGTTATTCAAATTATGGACCGAGAGAAGATGATGGAGATGATAATCCTTGGGATGAGTTAAAACCAGATGTTGTTGCACCTGGAACTAATATTCTTGCACCTAGAAGTTTTGTAGAAGGGCCATTCACAGTTCCCGGTTCATCAACTTTAGCAGATGACTCATATCACGAATTAACAGGAACAAGTATGGCAACACCACATGTTGCAGGAATGGTAGCAATAATTTTGGAAAAATTTAAGGATCAATTTTATGATGAAGATGACAGAATTCAAGCATTATTAGTTAAGGACTTTGTAAGAAATAATACAGTATTGCCTGAATTTCAGGGAGTATCTCCAACAAATAATGATGCAGATGCAGTATGGAATAATAAATGGGGTTTTGGTTATGTTGATATGGTTAGATTGCTTGGAGGAGACATAAATTATATTCCTCCAGATGCTGTTTTGATTAATATAACTGCACCTACAAATGAATCATGGCTAATTGAAAATGATGAAGTAAGGATACGCGGTATTGTAAACCCACAAGAAAATTTTACATTTGACTCATTAACAATAAATTGGACAGCTACAAGATTGTATTATTGTGAACAAACACAAGAACCTAATTCAGGATGGGATACATGGAATTCTCCTGCAGATGATTGTTATGAACATAAATATCACTGGGAAGGCACTCCAGAAATTAACGTATCTGAAGACAATGAATGGTCTTTTGACGTGCAATTAAATCAACATAATTGGTATGATAAAGTAAATTCAAACGGGCAAAATTGGGAACATGAGATTTTAATGAAGGCCAAGGATGGAGATAGATTAATGGGTGCTTCATGGATAATACCCAGAGTTGGGTATTACAATATAGATATTGATGAACCGTCACATTTTTCTCCTATCTCAGGTATTGTTGAATTTAATGGTCCATATGCTGGTGTACAAGCAGAATTTATTGAATATAGAATTGATTCTGAAGAATGGAAGGTAGGACAAAATGTTTCTAGTGATAGGATACCACGTCAAGAAACAGGAACTTATTCTTTTGATTGGAATTCTTCAGAAGTAATTGATGGATTACATACAATTGGAGTAAGAGTAGTAAATAAATCTGGGAGAATTGGTGCGATGCAGGAATATTTATTTGAAGTAGATAATCTTCCATTTGCTCCTGATTTAGAATTCTATGTTGATACAGAAATACTTGATGAAGGATTGCCTGTTGAGCAATCATTTTTGAATAATATTTTGGAAATTAAAGTAACAGTAGTAAATAGTGGAGATGCAGTTTCAGAACCAGTAAATATTGAGGTTTCAGGAGCTGGAGCAACTGCATCCTCAGTATTAGATAGAATGGAGATTGGAGAGATTAAGGAATTAATAATTCCAGGATGGGCCCCAAATGTATTAGGAGAGGATCAAGAGATAACAATTAGGATAGATTATCCTGATCAAAGATTAAATGAAAATTTTGTAGATAATAATATACAAAAGATTTTATTTGATGTTGTTGAATATACCGATGGTGTTGATTTATCATTAAGTCAGGGAGCAGTTCAAATAAGAAATATTCAGGAACAATATGTGATTCCAAGGCCAAATGAACCATTCTTTGTTCACGTGGCGGTTGAAAATATAGGATCAAGTAATTCTGGCTCAGCATCATTAATTCTAGAACAAAAAACATCTCAAGGTTGGACAATAATTGATGAGAAATCTATTGTAAATGTATTTGGTTCAGGTTTAATGGAATATGTAAATCCTTTCGAGTTAGTTTTGAAAGATATTGGGGGATATAATTATAGGTTAACAATCACAAATAATTCTCTTGATGTTAATCTTGAAAATAATGTATTAGAATTTGGACTAGTAGTTGATGATGTACAGTTAAGTGCAAATGTAACCATTTCATTGTTAGATGATGAGACATTAATGGGATATGTTGCAGTAAAAAACACAGGTCATTTATTGACCTCATATGATGGAGGACTTCATTTAAGAACAGTATCAAGTTATCAAAAATTATTAGATGATGTATTATTAGATGATACTTTTGCAGGTGAAGCTTTAATTTATTCAGAAGGTGATGCAAGCCATGTTGTTTGGACAAGGCGTTATTTAGATCAAGATAACCATTTAAGGATGACAATTTCCCATTTAGTAGTTTATGAAGATGGTCAAGTTTCACAAACAAAAGATCTAATGCCAGCAATTAGATTAACTCAAGGTTATTATTTTGGATTAGGTATGAGTCATCATGAAGATAAATTTGCAATAGCAGGATATCATAGAGATATTTATACAGGAGGATCTTATGAAGATATTACATCCATCTTTTTACTATCTTCAGAAACTCCTTTGGATAATAATTCATGGATTATTTCGCCTTCAGTAGTATTTGATATTGATGTCCAATCTGATGATGTTGAACCTGTATCAATTGCTGTTGGAAATGATTACCACGTACTCTACCAAGCACGTAGAACTGATTCTACAGGTGAATTAAGACTTGGTTTAAATTATGCAAAAGGCCAACCAGAATCTGGAAAATGGGGCTGGGGTTCAGATGTGGGAGATTTTGCATCACTTGCAAAAATAGAAGTTAGGGTTGAAGGTGAAGAAGATATCATTATTGCTGCATGGAGAGAAGGAAGTGGACAGAATTCTGACTTAGTAACTTGGGTTACAAATCAATCATGGAATGATGAAGACAAAGTCATTAACGAAGCCCCTGGATTGGAAAATTTAAGGCTAGTTGAAACCAATGAGGGAGGAATTCAAATATTTTATGATTCAGTATTGTTTGGTAATGAAGTAATACTTTATGGAGTAATATCTAATGAAAACAATGAAAAAGAACATTCATTATCAGTTAGATTAACTAGAGGTACATTTTTCTCAGCAGGAAAAGTAGATGATGGTTCAAATTTTGTATACTATAATGAGCAAGGATTATTGAGTATAAGGCAGATTATTGAACAAGGAATAAATTCACCAGAAAAACAATCTTTTTGGGAACGATTACAAAGTAGTCTGCCTGATGATTCTACACTTGGAATAATTGTACGTGTAATTGGATTAGCAATGTTGTCATTATTTATCGTTTTAACAATAAATTTTGTTGGAACAAAAATGAAAAGAAGGTTCAGAAATAGCGGTGAAGTAATTGTTTCGATAGGTAAAAAATCACCTGATGTTGAATTAATAGATTCCGAGGAAGATCAAGAAATAGAATTGAAAATATCTGTGGAAGAAGAAAAATTACCAGCAGAGGAAGTCATTGAAATTGAGAGTAATATCAAAGAAGAAATTGTAGATGATGAAGTTTTAGATGAAGAGCCTTCAGGAAAGCAGAATAGAGCAAAACGTAGGATGAATCGTAAAATTAGTAAGGAATTAAGTCAAATTAAACCATTAGGAGATTTACCACCATTAGGAGATTTACCACCATTAGGAGATTTACCACCATTAGGAGATTTACCACCATTAGGAGA
>CATFLP010000058.1 GCA_949514915.1 Methanobacteriota archaeon
CACTTGATGGAAGCCAATCAATTAAAATTTCATTACCATTATACCATTCATTAGAAATCGTCAGAATGGGGGTTGTGGGAGGTATAACATCTGTCTGTACACTAGCATTATCGGTCACGATAAGTAATTTATATGGCCCACTGTTTGCTTGTGCTTCTCTTTCTATTTTTAAATAATATAATTCATCTAAAATATTGTTTTCAGAAATTAATACCTCGAATGTAATAAGGCCAGTCTCTCCATCAATAACTCCTGAATCAATTATTTCGTCATCCAATAATATACTAATCTTTAATTCTGCTCCTTCACCACTAAATGCTATCGTTGTTTTATTCCCTTGTATTAAAATAAAAGAGTACCAATCTATCAAATCTGTGCCAACTAAACAACCATTCACTGTCTTGTAAGGATTTATTCCCAGATATGATGCTGAGGACATTGCCCCTGCAGCATCTACCTCAAATTCTCCATCTGTAGTTGGATTATTACAGCCACTTAACCCATTACTAGTTTGGGGGGGGATATTCTCATCAACAATAATTGTAGTATTGCTTATAAAAATATTATTAGTTTCGTCATCTTCATCATGTTCATTATTAGGGTCTATTGATAAAATAAACCACCATTCTCCAACTGAATTTTCAGCCAAATTTATTATCTGTTCATTTGATATCAATGAATCTCCTTCAAGTAATGGTATAACTATTTCATCAATTAGAATATCATTTACACTAAGTTGTTGATTTGATGAAAGCCAAATTTCAACTTCTAAACCTAAAGATTCAGACCCAAGATTATGCACTCCCCATTCAACTGTAATTGTTTGACCTGGTTCAGCCATTACTGGTCCTTCTACAAAAGTTGCAAACAAATCAATTGATGGTGCCCCTATAGTGAAAATATCTGATGCTCCATAATTATCATCTTCGTTTTCTTCGCTTACATCATTATTTGTATCTAATAAAAGAATCCAATGAAATTGTCCAAGGTGTCCTGCTGGGACTGTAACACTATGTGTTATTTCGATTGAGGTTCCAGCTAATAACTCATCAACATAGAATGTGCTGACTTGTGTATCGTCTGTTCCAGATAAAACATCTATTGATAATAAAACGCTACAATAAAATCCGTTTACATCAATACCTCCGTCATTTCCAATAACAAAAACAATATCTGAAGTTTGTCCACTTGTTATCGGTGAAAAAGATGTTACAGATACGACTTGTAAATTAGCTTGCTCCGTACAAAATTCTTGAGAAGATGATGCCGCATTATTCAATTCGTTCTCCTCATCAATCGAATCATTCGGATCAACAATAACTCCCCAATACCAACAACCATTTCCAAGATTAGATGGAATTGTAAGATCTATCGATAAAGATGAACTCTGTCCTTGTGTTAATGAATTAATAATTGTTGAACCAATAGAAATATCAGATTTTGTAATAACTGTATCTGATGAGATAAAAAATTCCACGGGAATGCTATTTGTATCAACATCTCCTGAATTCATTAATTGATAATTTAATTGAACATCTTCTCCTCTAATTACTATAGTGGGTCCATTAACATTAGAAGGTGATAGTTCTGGCTTACAATCAATAATAGTTAGTCGACCATTGCTTTGTGTTGCCACTATGTTATTGTTCTCATCTGTCTCATCGACATTATTTTGAGAGTCTACTATTAACCCCACATAATATGTTCCGGGATTCATTGAAGTAGGTACTGTAGCCTGTACATTGTCAGTATAATATGCAACTCCGCCATAACCATAAGCAGAGCCAAGATTTGTTCCTGAATAAATTGAGGAAGCTGTATTACTCAGAGAAAGCATTACTGAATAATAATGAAATCCTGCATAATCATTACCAAGATTTGTAACTGAAACACTCAAATCAAATGTGCCCCCTAAACAAATTGAAGATGTTCCAGTTAAACTAATTGAAGAGGCTTCAAGATCATAATCTGGATCTGAAATTGATATTTGATTTCCGGTAAGAATATTATTTGTTTCATCACCTTCATCAACACGATCTGTTGAATCGATAATAATTCCAAAATAATATGTGCCGGATGAAATACTTGATGGAAGATTTACATTGTAAGTTCCTGTTCTATATGAACCGGCACTCACAC
>CATFLP010000059.1 GCA_949514915.1 Methanobacteriota archaeon
TAAATCATCTAATTAATCTATGAAGTATTAAAGACAATTCAAATAAAATTATCATTGGTGCTGCTACAAGTAATAATGATAATGGATCAGGAGGAGATAAGAACGCTCCGATAACTACAGAGGAAAACCAAATATGCCTTCTATATCTTGTTAAATTTGACTTTTGGACCACTTCAAACTTCAATAATAAAATTACAATTATTGGAACTTGAAAACCAAGGGAGCTTGCAAAAACAAGTGATGAAATAAATCCTGAAAAATTGGTTAATGTCCATTGTGTTGATAAATCAGCTGCTGCTGCATCTTTAGCCAAATAATCCAACAAAAATGGAATTAAGTAATTAATTGCATAATATATTCCTGAAGCCATCAATAAAATTGAAAATAATGCTGTAGTTATAGCCAATAAATTAGGATTAGGAATTTTCAAATCTGCTTCCTTCATTCTTTCTCTAACTGTATCATTTTTTGACAACATTCTTGCCATCTCAACGGAAAATATAGTTCCAGTAATCATAATTGCTAAATAGACAGAAATTCTCACTTTTAATAATATTAATTCTACTGGATGAAGAACTATAACATCAGTATTTGATGATGGCCGAAATCCTGTATCTTCACTAACTAACCAAGCAATGAATTCTCCTGCTAAGGGATAGCCAATAGTAAAAATAACTACAAAAAATAATGCAAAAGCTCTTGCTCTTTTACGCATTATATCTGAAGCTTCATGAAGAATTCTACCTCCTGGACTCAACAATAATTCTTCAATATTTGATTCTAAATCATCAGTCATTAGGTTCACCATTATTGATGCTGAATTTCTGTTGCTAAGACCGTATTAGACATTAACATGGCTACAGTCATAGGCCCTACTCCTCCAGGCACTGGAGATAATAATGAAGCCATTTCTTTTACCTCTGGATGAACGTCTCCAGCTAATCTCCATCCTCTTTCCTGGTTTACATCTTCAACCCTATTTATTCCTACATCAACAACAATAGCACCTGGTTTAATCCAATCCTTTGTAACCATTTCTGGCCTTCCCACTGCTGCAATAACAATATCTGCAGCAAGGCATTCTTCCTTTGCATCATTTGTACGTGAATGTACAATTGTTACGGTTGCATCTGCACCTTTAGATGCTAACAATAATGCTTGAGGCATTCCAACATTAAATGAACGACCAATCACTACTGCTTTCTTACCAGACATCTCTACTTTTGCCCATCTTAACATCTCCATTACACCTGCAGGAGTACAAGGAATCATGCCATCAAGACGACCTTGAACAATCCTACCTAAATTTACGGGATGAAAGCCATCAACATCCTTACTTGGATCTATTAAATCTGTTAAAGATCCTTCATCCATATGTGATGGCAATGGCGATTGTATTAGAATGCCATGAAGTGTATCGTCATCATTTAAGTTTTGAATTTCTTTAGCCACTTCTTCTTGTGATGTATCTGCAGGTAATTCTATGTGAGTTGACTTAATTCCCAACCGTTCACAGGATTTGATTTTGTTTCTAACATATACATGAGATGCGGGGTCATCTCCTACGATTATAACTGCCAAATGTGGTTGAACATTACATTTAGAAATCCTATCTTTTAGTCTTTCTTCGAGATCAGCCGCACAGGCTTTACCATCCAAGCGTATTGCGGTCATGATTCTCCGATTGATGCCTCTCATTTCATCCTAACTACATATTAATCAAACAAGATTCAAAACCAAACCACGCTTCGGGGGGTACAACGCCAATATAGCTTAGCCTGGTAGAGCGGCTGATTTGTAATCAGCAGGCCGAGAGTTCGAATCTCTCTATTGGCTCCAAAATGACGAATATTCTTGAATAGATGGCACCTTCACATAGAGACATGGAGGAGAGTACTAAAGAAAATACAGGGAAATATATTGTCATAGTTTATTGGATCTCTCTCATTCTCTTTGGAGTCTATTCCAGAATGTACGATTCAGAAGGATATATGTTTGGTTATTTTTTTCTACCTCTTTTACCATTTCTTTTTGTCTTCGGGCTAATATTGGCGGCTTTTCCTCATCAAATTGGTGTCTTGATTCATAATATGAGTGAAATTAACATTAAAGGATGTGTTATTCTAATTATTTTAGCTATTTTGGCTGTTCTTGGCGGAAGAATGAGTGGAGTTTTTTGGTTAATATTTTTGGCATATCTATATTTTCAACTAGTTGGAAAATCACAAGAAAATAATTCCGAAGAATAGGGGGTGCGGGAGTATCTCTATTGGCTCCAAAATTGCAGCCTCACGGTATTATTGCCCTACTCTTTTTATGTAATATGAAGAAAAATACCCATTATGGTCAATACAACCTCAAAAATTGGTTTGGGTTTATTGCTTGGCTCAATACTCATGATTTTCCTTGGCATATTCTCCCTCAGTATTGCGCTAAATAATTTTGATCGAAGTAGTGACACTGTAGAATGTGATGACTTTGTAGATTGGGGTGATGGGGCTGGTTGTGAAAGTGAAGGTGATTGGGGATTAACATCTTGTTGTGGGGGAATCATTCTAGTTCTGGTTGGCATTGGCATTGGAATAGGTGGTATTGTAGGCCTATTCGGCGGTGCTATCAGTGGAGATAAAAAAGTAATAATTATTCAAAATGAAAATCCTAAAAAATAGGGGGTGCGGGAGTATCTCTATTGGCTTCAAATTAGTCATATTCATCAATTATCTCTGCATATCTTGATTTATGAGCGATAAGTTCTAATGTTAGAGAACCTAACAAAAAGTATGGAAGAAAACATAGAACAAGGCATTGGCTTATCTACAATAATGAAATTGACTGGTATTCTACCTATAATGCTCGGGACATTATTTCTTTTTTTACCAAAAACTGCTATTGCAGTTGGTCCCCACCTCACCGAATATGGTATCTTTGTAAGTAAATATGTAGGTGTTTTTGCAATTTTTATTGGATTAACACAATTGTTCGTATCGATTTATGTAAAGGAAAATCTACACATCTTTGGACGTTTATTCGCATTAGGCCTCGGATCAACCGTATTATTGGAGATTTATGGATGGACATCTGGCCTTATGGAATTTGAGTTAAAGTTCTTATTCGCCACTATGTTTCCCGTTTCTGCAACTTTGCTTTTATTGATGTATTCAATTAAACCTGAGCAACCTAAAACTATTGATAATTAAGTGATTAAATGGCACTTATTCTTCTTCTAAAATCCTTTCTACCTCTTCATCAGCACCAAATAATGAAGCAATAATTGCAGAAATCAAACCTGCCATGAATGGCGTATAAAGGATATGAATTTAACATAGAGTGATTAGTCCCCAATTTAATTGGTAATCATGCAATATATGAGGAAAAATTTGATTTTGTCAGGATGGATTTGTTTAATCATAGGTACAGGTGTTGTTTTTTCTGATATAGATGGAATGTTTTCAATAATAGGGACCACTATTTCATTAGCTGGATTGGGGCTAATAATTATTGGAATTGGTTCAAAAGAGCAAGGATTGTCTCCTAAACAAATTTCATCATGGAAACCTTCCCAAGATGATTTGAATGATAATTCCGATTCTAAATTTGAAAATAAAAGAGTTAAATTCAGAATAGATACTACATTAGATGAACCAATTAAAACAAGTATTCTCTGTGGGAGCTGTTCTGAAATTACAATTATTCAGGGTTTAAAACCAAAATTTTTCAAATGTCCTAAATGTGAATTAGAACTTTGGTCTGAAGAAGAATAGATTAAAAATACTGTATATTTAGAAAATTATTGTAAAATATCAATAATAATGGGCTGTAGCAATGAGCATGGCAGTAGAACTTAATAATCCCGAAAAGAGGATGTTAAAGATCATGCAATCCGAAAATGATCGAGATTGGACTGTCTCTGAACTTTGTGACAAAACTAAGTTTGACGACCAAGCAATTATTGTTGGAGCGGGACAAGGATTGGTTGAAAAAGAATTAGCAACAGGAACTGAAAATGAAAAAACATTTTGGAAATTAGGAAAAGAAGGAGTAAAAGCAAACTCAAACGGACTCTTAGAAATGAACTTATGGGAATGGGTATTATCTTCAGAAGATACTTCTATGAAATCATTACAATCCTCGAACATAGTAGAAAAACACGAAGTTGGAATAGGTGTGGGATTATTAAAATCACTAGGAGTAACTCTTGAGGGTGGTTGCTTTATCCCTCCTGAAAATAAAGAAAATATTACATCTATTTTACTAGAAAGAAAAGGATTTTTAGAATTCATTAATTCTTCAGAGCAAGGAGTCCTTGAATCAGAATTAAATAACGACATGCTTAATCATTTTAAAAATAGAAAAAATCTTCTAACATATACTGATGAAATTACAAGAACTTGGAAAATTACAAAAAAAGGATTGAATATTAGTCCTAAAACTCTAGAAGAAAAAATGATGATTGCTGAAATAACTCCTGAATTATTACAAGGAGATTCATGGAAAAATGCAGAATTTAAACCATATGATGTCAGTCTTGAATCCAATACACCTCTAAGTGGAAAACCTCATCCAATGCAATCGCTTATTGAAAGAATTAGATCAATTTTCTTAGAGATGGGTTTTACTGAAATTGATGGGGACTATGTACAAACTGCAGGTTGGAATATGGATGCACTGTTCATTCCTCAAGATCATCCTGCAAGAGAAATGCAAGATACATTTTACCTTAGCAATCCTGAAAGTATTCCAATAGATGATGAAATACTAACTCAATGGAAATCAATACATGAACATGGTGGAGACACAGGAAGTCTCGGTTGGGGTGGAGGTTTTTCAAAAGATATTGCTCAAAAAGGACTATTACGAACTCATACCACAGTAAACACCGTAAAATACATCTCAGAAAATCCAAATAAACCTTGTAGAGTTTTTGGCATAGGCAGAGTATTTAGAAATGAGAGCATTGATAGAACTCATTTGCCTGAATTTCATCAAATTGAAGGAATAATTATGGAACCTGGAGCAAATCTACCTATGCTTGTAACTACATTGAAAACATTTTACGAAAAAATGGGTTATCCAGAAGTAAGAGTAAGGCCTGCATATTTCCCATACACAGAACCTAGTCTTGAGATAGAAGTTAAGTGGCGTGGACAATGGCTAGAATTAGGTGGTGCTGGTATCTTCCGTCCTGAAGTTACAGAACCACTTGGTTGTTCTTCTCCAGTGTTAGCTTGGGGAATGGGTCTTGAAAGACTAGCAATGCTAGTACTTGGTTTAGATGATATTCGTCAACTTTACATTTCAGACCTTGAATGGTTAAAATCACAACCGGTGCTATGATAATATGCAATCACAAGAAAATACTCAAATTCCTGTTTCTACCGAAAGCCCATCTAAATGGTGGGCATGGAGTTTGGCAATATTAATCCTAATTTGGAGTTTATTTGGTGCATTCAGTGCAGCATTAAATTACTACCTCGTAAATTCAGGATTTTATGATGGTATTTTCTCTGATGCAAAAGATGGGATGGGACCATATCCAGAAAATGGAACTAGTAGAGAAAAGCAAGAATGGAATGAATCTTACGAATTTTTGGATTCTATTGATGAAGAGTTTGCTGACTTGCAACAAACAAATTTACAATTACAATTTGGTCTAATTAGTTTACTTTTTGGCTTTGTTGCATGTTTCTTACTTTTTTCAAGAGATCCTAATGGATTTAAGGCTGCAGGAGTGTGGTTAGGTGTAATTGCAATAACGGGAACAATTACTCAAATCATTTCTTTAACAAGCATGAATGATTTTTATGACAATATACCTAGCATAGATTCGTCATTAATTACAGGAATATCTACTGGAATAAGTATTGGAACTTCACTTACATGTTATCTTACTTTATTTGGATTCATTTATATTGCTGCAATAAAAAGTAAAACCGAGGATGACTTAACTGAAAGTGGTTTTCATCAATAGAATGAGATTATTAACCCTCGATATTATGCAAGTATATGACACAAGGACAAGTACAACTGGTAGTTTCAAACACTGAAACAATTCCTGGAATGACTATTGTTCAATCATTAGGGTTGGCAACGGGTTCAACTGTAAGGGCTAAACATATTGGAAAAGATATTCTTGCAGGATTCAAAAACATCATTGGTGGTGAATTAAAAGCCTATACTGAATTACTTAGTGAAGCAAGAAATGAAGCATTGAATAGAATGCTAGCCGATGCGGCTGCTCGTGGAGCAAATGGTGTGGTTAATGTCAGATTTGCAACTTCATCAGTAGCTGGTGGTGCTGCAGAATTATTTGCTTATGGAACAGCAGTAGTGGTTCAATAAGGGTGATTTGATGGCTGAAGTAGCAAATGAAGGCGATGTCTTAGGATTAATTCTTGCCATAGGCATTCCAGTATTGTTAACATTCGGCCCAATTGCTTTCTCAGCAATTTATGGTTCATATTATCAAAAAGGAAAGATGAAAAAATTACTTGAAAGAGAAAAAGGAGTTGGAGGCTCATTTAAAGATCCAATCTCAAATTTATCAACTCCAGTTAATAATCAAAAGATTCTAAATTCTTCTTTAATGTGGGAATCTGTTGTAATTGGGCCAAGTTGGTGGCAAATGTTACTTGGTTGGATTGGTTCTATATTTGGAGGTAGATTAAATGCATTTACAGATACCTATGATTGGGCTAGAAGAGAAGCTCTTCAAAGACTTAGAGAGAAGGTTATTTCTTCTAATTTTGATGATGTAATAAATCTTAGAATTGAAACTTCAATGATGTCTAGTTCTAATAAGAGTAAAGATAAAACTGCTGCAATGGAAATTGTAGCATATGGAACTGCTATAAAATACGAATAAAATACTTGTATGTAAATCAACAGTATTGATTATAATGAACATTAATTGATTTATTTATCAAGCCATACTATATACATAACCAAAAG
Organism: Methanobacteriota archaeon; assembly: GCA_949514915.1. GTDB lineage: Archaea > Thermoplasmatota > Poseidoniia > Poseidoniales > Poseidoniaceae > MGIIa-I. Next base: position 6,949 of record CATFLP010000059.1, read on the forward strand.
CGAACCATATTGTTATGACTACACAATTCTCTGACCTTGGTATTCATGGAGATATTATTCGTGCTCTAAAGAAACAAGGCATCTTTGAACCATTTGAAGTTCAAAAAGAGGCTATTCCAGATGCAATGCTTGGACATGATATTTGCTGTAGAGCACCAACTGGATCTGGAAAAACTCTTGCTTTTGGTTTACCTCTAATATCTAGATGTAAACGTGCAGAACCTCATTTACCAACATCATTAATTCTTACTCCTACTAGAGAGCTTGCTGAACAAATATGTTCAGTTTTAATTCCTATTGCTCATGCAGCAGAATTAGATGTATTAGCTGTGTATGGAGGTACATCATATACCAAACAGTTCAATGCATTAGAAAGAGGTATTGATATTCTTGTGGCATGTCCTGGAAGATTGATTGATCTTTTAAATCAAAATGCATTAAGTTTAGAAGATACTGATATTGTAGTTATTGACGAAGCCGATAGAATGGCGGATATGGGTTTTATGGAACCTGTTTGCGATATTTTAGACGAATGTGCAAGAGAAAGGCAAACTATCTTATTTAGTGCCACATTGGATGATGATGTTGCTAGATTAATTAAGAAATATCAACATAAACCCTCTAGAATTGAAGTTGGCCCTAAAGAAATAAGTATGGATTCAATGAAACATTTTTTCTGGTTAACAAAAAATTCAATGAAGTCAGAACTTACTAGTGAAGTCATAAAAACATTCGGAAGATCTATTGTATTTTGTAGAACAAGAGCTGGTGTTGATAGAGTTGCAGAGGAATTGGAAGAACTTGGAATAAGGGTTTCAGATTTACATGGTGGTCTAACTCAAGGTCAACGTAATAATGCAATGAAAAGTTTTGCAAGTGGAGAAAACCTCGCATTAATTGCTACTGATGTAGCTGCAAGAGGTATTGATATTGAAGGTGTAAAAGTTGTAATTCATTACGACCCACCTGAAAATTCGAAAGCATATAAACATCGAAGTGGAAGAACTGCTCGTGCTGGTGCTAATGGTGTTGTAATCTCGTTAGTTCAAAAACCACAAAAAAGAACTCTAACAAATATTCAAAAACAAGTTGGAATTAAAGCATCATTTACTCCACCAAATTTTGATGATTTACCTGAATCTAATTATAAATACCATCGTCCTCCACCAAGAAAGAAACCTAAAAACCAATCTCAACAAGGCAACAGGAGAGGTAGAAGATCAAGAAGAGGTGGAAGAAACCAAGGCAGAGGATCCAGAGGCGGAGAGAGAAACCAAGGTAGAGGTTCCAGAGGTGGAGGAAGAAGCCAAAGTAGAGGATCCAGAGGTGGAGGAAGAAACCAAGGCAGAGGATCCAGAGGTGGAGGAAGAAACCAAAGTAGAGGATCCAGAGGTGGAGGAAGAAACCAAGGCAGAGGATCCAGAGGTGGAGGAAGAAACCAA
>CATFLP010000060.1 GCA_949514915.1 Methanobacteriota archaeon
ATTGTAGTTTGAGTTGGCTGCATCGTAAGCTTGAGCCCAAGCACTAGCCACTGGAAACACTGTACTGCTTCCTGCTATGTTAATTACATAACTTTCATCAGTTGTTGTATCTGTTGTTGCGTCGTTCGTTCCTGTATTATCTGTGGTTGTGTCTGTAGTGGTATCATCATCTCCTGTACATCCAGCAAAAGCTGCCCCCAGAAGTGTCAGAATTACTAATACACTCATCATATTTTTTCTCATCATCAGGTCTCTCTCCTGTGCTTAGCCCTATATTATTCGGGTAATGGAACTAGCCACTATATTTATGGAGGAGGTATATAGATATATATAGATATATTTATAATATATTGGGAGTGTAAGTATTAATGTGTCAAGTGGGAAGGATTAGTTTCAACATGTCAAGTGAAAATATAGATTACAGAAAACTTCAACTCACTGGTGGTTCGACTTATGTAATAAGTTTACCTAAGGACTGGATTAGGGAAAATGAGTTGGGGAAGGGGAAGATAGTAGGTGTAGAAAAAATAAATAATGGTGATTTAAGAATTACCGCTTCACAGGATGGTGTTATAAAAAAATCAATTTGTATCAATTTAACAAAAAATGAGAAGGGTAAGGGATTGAATGATCAATTAATTGGGGCTTATTTAAGTGGAGTAGATTCGATAGACGTATGTGCAAGTACTAATATTTCAAGATATATAAAAATGCAAATTAGACAATTCTTAAGAGATACTAGAGGAATGGAAATTGAAATTGATGAGGATAAATTCATGAGAATTACTTCAATATTAGATCCTACTGAATTAAGGTTGCAGGTTAGTATAAATAGAATGTATATATTAATTTTAGGATTAGTAAAGGATGCAATAGATGTGTTAAATGGAGAAGATGAAACTCTATTGGGTGATATTGAAGATAGGGAAAGGCAGATTGATGCAAGAAGGTTATTATTAGAACGACAAGTCTCCATATCACTACAAAGTCCGAATGTTGAAAAGAAATTAAAAATTAATAAATTTGCTGCAATGGAACACGCAAATATTGCAAGAGTTTTGGAAAGAATGGGGGACCACGCTACAAATCTTGCAATATTGGTTAGAGATAATCAAAAATCTGTTAATCTCAAACCAAACGAGTATCCATTATATGCCATTCCACAATGGTCTTCTGAATTAAAACAGATTATTCACAATACATATACTAAAGATGTTAATACAATATTATCCTCAAAAAGAAATTTAATTAAATTAATGGAAGAAATTGAGGCTTCTGAAAGTACCCGTTGGAGTGGGAAGGAATATGCTGAAAAATTAATTGCCGAATTTCGAATTTCAGAGTCTATTAGAAGATTGTGTGCTTATGGGATTAATTTGGCAGAGGCTTTAGTAAATATGGTAATGCATAGTAAATTAGAAGTAAGAAATGAGTGATAGTGTGTTAAAAAATAAGATAGATTTACCTCATATAATTTTATTTTTAATGGGCGCAAGTGTGATTTTAATCACAATTGGAATTATACAAACATTGTTTTTTGAGACCTGGGGGTTTTTCGAGGAGGTTGCTGAAAGTCGTGGATGGTTTGTAGTTAAATGGGATTTGGGTGGTATTTTTTCAGATAACGGATTTGGGTGTGTATTGATCTTTGTCTGTGTAATTATTGAGTATTTATTTACCAAAAATCCTCACTGGACTAATAATTTTCCTTCTTTGTTAAATAAAAATAAAAATTTAATGATGGTTGGAATTTCATTATTTCTTTTACTTTGTTTATTCTTTTTTGAAAGTTTTTGGGTTGCTGTTTCGTTAGTATGTTTTTGTTTAGTTTTATATCGTATTTCTATAATTAAAGATATGCATACAAGAAAAGCGAATAATAAAGCTCTATGGGTTAAATCATTATTATTTTTCTTAGGTATAATAGGAGTGTTGAATTCAATAACTAGTGAATTCGGAGGAGCCTTGGGAGAGTTCTTTTTCCAAACAGAGTGGTTGCCCTCAGCTTCTTGTCCTGATAGGAGAAGTTTGTGTGAATCGATGTCTTTTGGTGTAAATGGTCTATTATTAACCACAATGCAAGTTGCTTTTGGTGCATTAATAATTGCAATTCCATTAGGGGTTGGAACTGCAATTTATTTGAGTGAATATGCCCCTCCAAGAATTGTTGCAATTGTAAAACCAACATTAGAAATATTAGCAGGTATACCTTCCGTTGTTTATGGGTTTTTTGCGCTAATCTATATTGGCCCATTGGTAGTGAAATTGGGGGATATTTTTTATGAAAACGGGTGGATAGATTCTACACCTAGTGTTCTTAATCCTTTGAATGGGGCTATTGTAGTTGGGGTGATGGTTTTACCATTAATTGCAAGTTTATCTGAAGATGCGCTAAGAGCTGTGCCTAATGAATTACGTGAGGGGTCTCATGCATTAGGAGCTACGAAAATTGAAACTACTGCAAATGTAATGATTCCTGCCTCGCTTTCCGGAATTTTAGCTAGTATAATTCTAGCATTATCTCGTGCAGTAGGAGAAACTATGGCTGTTACATTAGCGGTTGGAACAATGGCTGCTTTTACTGCAAATATGTTTCTTCCAGCACAAACAATGACTGCTTATATTGCTCAAAGGGTTGGGGGGGATTTGCCTTTTGGTGAAATAGGATATTATACTATTTTTGCAGTTGGAATGTATCTTTTTATAATTACCCTGAGTTTGAATTTACTTGGAAATAAGATTTTGGAAGCTTACAGGGAGGCTTACTAATGGTTGATTTATCGAAAATTCCTTTGAAAAGTAGAAAAAAGAGGGATGTTACAGAGAAATTTGGCTTTTTTGGGCTTGGTGCTTGTGCTTTGGTGGGTTTGTTGTTCTTGTGTATCCTAGTTTGGCAGATTTTATCTCCAACGATAATTAATGGCGCTGAAGGGGAGATAAGTGCTGTTAATGAGTATATTACAGAAACCGATTTTATTTTAGAATGGTATAACCCCAATTGGGACGCAGTAAATGAAGAAATTATTACAGAGGAAATTATACTAAGACTAAAATGGGAAGATACTAATGGAAGTCATATTCATGATCTAGAAGTTAGAGTCGTGGAAGAACGTTATATTGAAGGTGATGTTTATATCAACAACCTTGGTGTATCGGATACTATAATAAATGTAAGTAAAAAATCGCATCTAACTATTTATTCTAGTTTAGAATACCCTGTGGAAATATTACAAACTAAGGGTCCTGTTCCGAAGGCCGATGAAATGGGTATGCCTGAAGCGGGAGATTTTGTAATAGAAACTGACATACATGTCCTATTCGATGATCAAGGCAAGCCAGTATTTACAGCACAAGACCTTCTTGCTTGGTCGATTTTATTTATTATTACATTAATTATAATTTATCCGAATGAATTTGTATTGAGTATCATTGAAAAACTAGCCAGACAAAAATATATTATTTGGGGGGTAGCTTCTTTATTTTCATTAATTTCTTTGTTTGGTGAAAATTTCGGACTAAAAGATGGGGAGTGGCGGGGCTACATAGCAGTATTTATTTGGTTTTTAATCGTAAAAAGTATTTTTGCAATTAATAGCGGAATTAAGCGGTTAAGAAAAGCAAATAAATCTTTATCACACAAACTTGCTTTATCGCAATCCATAATAAATAGAGATGGTTTATTACTCGGAAACTGGTTTTTATTATTTATTGGATTTTGGACCATACCTGTTTTAATAGATTCGCCATTTTTCGTTGAAAGATATCAAAATATTTTCCAACCATATAGTTCAGGAATTAGAGCGGCTTTTTATGGTACTATCTGGGTTATGTCCATCGCAATGGTTGTTGCCTTGCCTATTTCTGTAGGTGCGGCAATTTATTTAGAAGAATATGCAAAACCTACACGTTTAACAAAATTAATTCAGGCATTAGTAACTAATTTAGCAGGCGTTCCCTCTATTGTATTTGGAATGTTTGGTTTGGCTATTTTTGTTAAAGAAGGAGGGTTTGGATGGGGTTTGGGACAAACAGTAATTGCAGGGGGGTTGACTATGGGAGTAATGGCTATGCCAATAGTAGTTTTAGCAAGTCAAGAAGCTTTACGATCTGTACCAAGATCAATTAGAGAAGCCGCATTTGGAATCGGTTGTACTAGATGGAAAGTTGTGAAAGACCATGTCTTACCTTTCGCCATCCCTGGTATTTTAACAGGGAGTATTCTGGCAATGAGTAGGATTATGGGGGAAGCCGCTCCATTAATTGTAGTAGGTGCTGCATCTGTAATTTATTTTGATCCAGAACCTTTCGCTGCATTTACCGATTCAAAATTTATTAATTTTACTGTAGTTCCAGTACAAATATATCAATGGACTGGATTAGAAGGGGATGCTTGGAAATCAATGACTGCTGCTGCAAGTTTAGCGTTAATTATGTTACTCGTTGGAATGAATAGTATTGCTATTATTTTGAGGCAGCATTTCAGAAAGAGGTTGTTATCATGAAGGATAAAGAAAGTAAAAAGAAAGATGAATTTGGAACTATTGTTATTGGAACTATTGTTAGTGATGAGGGAAAAAAGAACGAAATAAAGGAAAGTGTAGTTATTGATGAAAAGTTGATATCTTCTACTCGAAATTTAGAAATTGGTGGCGAAGTTCACCTCAAAATTGACGATTTAGATTTATGGTATGGAGAAAAACAAGCATTATTTGATGTAAGTTTACCGATTTCAAAAAATAACGTTACTGCATTAATTGGGCCCTCTGGATGCGGAAAATCGACACTTTTACGTGTAATGAATAGAATGAATGACCTTATTCATATATGCAATTATGATGGTAAAATAAATTTCGGAGATATTGAAGTTCATAATCCAAACACAGATCTTGTGGAAGTCAGAAAAAGAATTGGTATGGTTTTTCAGCGGCCTAATCCTTTTCCAAAATCGATATATGATAATGTCGCTTATGGAGTCAGATTACATTACAAAC
>CATFLP010000061.1 GCA_949514915.1 Methanobacteriota archaeon
ATTGTAGTTTGAGTTGGCTGCATCGTAAGCTTGAGCCCAAGCACTAGCCACTGGAAACACTGTACTGCTTCCTGCTATGTTAATTACATAACTTTCATCAGTTGTTGTATCTGTTGTTGTATCTTGATCTCCTGTACACCCAGCAAAAACTGCCCCCAGAAGGGTCAGAATTACTAAAATACTCATCATATTTTTTTTCATCATTAGGTTTCTCTCCTATGTTCTCGGTAACACACTCACGTTATGGAAATATCTACTATATTTTTCATTTATATATATAGAAATATAGAGAGGTATTTATAATATATTGGTAGTCTACATATTAATGTACCTAATGGAGAGGAGTAGTCATAATAATGTCAAAAGAAGGGATTGATTATAGGAAATTACAACTTACAGGGGGTTCCACTTTTGTAATTAGTTTACCTAAGGACTGGATTAAAGAAAATAAATTGGGAAAGGGAAAAATTGTTGGAGTAGAAAAAATTAATTCTGGGGATTTAAGAATTACTGCAACCTCGGAAGATTTATCTAAAAAAACTCTTTGTATTAATCTAACAAAAAATGAGACAGGTAAAGGATTGATTGATCAATTGATTGGTGCCTATCTGAGTGGAGCCGACTCAATAGATATATGTGCAAAAAATAAAATTTCTAGACAAGTAAAAATGCAAATTCGACAATTCTTAAGAGACACAAGAGGAATGGAAATAGAAATTGATGAAGAAAAATTAATGAGAATTACATCAATATTAAATCCAACAGAATTGAGGCTGCAGGTTAGTATAAATAGAATGTATATTCTGATTTTAGGTTTAGTTACTGATGCAGTAGATGTGTTAAATGGGGAAGATGAGAATTTGTTAAATGATATTGAAGAAAGGGAGCGCCAAATAGATGCTCGGAGGCTTTTATTGGAACGTCAAGTTGCTATATCCCTACAAATTCCCAATGTAGAAAAAAAATTGAAAATTAATAAATTTTCTGCGATGGAACATGCTAATATTGCCAGGGTTTTAGAACGAATGGGTGATCATGCAGCAATTTTTGCAACATTAATTAAAGAAAATAATAAATCGATAAAAATTCAAAATAAAGAGATGCCTTTCTCTGCAATACCAATATGGTCTTTGGAATTAAAAAATATTGTTCATAACACATACACTAAGGATGTAGATACAATATTATCATCAAAAAGAAAATTAATCAAATTAATAGGAGATATTGAGGCTATTGAAAGTAATCGTTGGAGTGGAAAGGAATACGCTGAAACAATAATTGCAGAATTTAGAATTTCTGAATCTATAAGACGTTTGTGTGCATATGGGGCTAATTTCGCCGAAGCTTTGGTGAATATGATAATGCATACTAAATTAGAAATAAAAAATGAGTGATTTGATGGTGAAAAATAAAATAGATTGGCCATATTTAATACTATTTTTAATGGGCGCAAGCGTTATCTTAATCACTGTTGGAATTATTCAAACATTGCTTGTTGAAACTTTAGGATTTTTTAGTGAGGTTGCTGAAAGTCGGGGATGGTTCAATATAGAATGGGATATTAGTGGAATTTTTTCTAATGATGGGTTTGGGTGTTTAATAATTTTTAGTTGCTTAATTCTTGAATTAATTTTTTCAAAGGAAAAGCAATTGACCAGTAATTTTCCATCCTTTTTAGTTAATGTAAACAACAAAATAAAAATCATTATTTCATTATTTCTTTTGTTGTTTTTATTCTTTTTGGAAAGTTTTTGGATAGGTGTCTCGTTAATTTGTTTAACTTTAATTGTATATCGAATCTCTATAATCAAAGACGTATACTTAAGAGGGGCCGAAGAAAAAGCAGTTTGGATTCGTCCTTTTTTTCTTTTTTGTGGATTATCTGCATTATTGGCTTCTATAACAAGTGGTTTTGGAGGGGCTTTAGGTGAGTTCTTTTTTCAAACAGAATGGTTGCCTTCTGCATCTTGTCCAGATAGAAGGAGTTTGTGTGAATCAATGTCTTTTGGTGTAAATGGTTTATTGTTAACTACAATGCAAGTAGCGTTTGGAGCATTAATTATTGCAATTCCCTTAGGGGTTGGGACTGCAGTTTATTTAAGTGAGTTTGCATCTCCTAGAATTGTTGCCATCGTTAAACCTACATTAGAGATCTTGGCAGGAATTCCTTCGGTTGTTTACGGCTTTTTTGCGCTGATATATATCGGTCCATTGGTTGTTGAATTAGGAAATATATTTTATGAAAATGGATGGATTGATGCCGCCCCAAGTGTTCTAAATCCATTGAATGGGGCCATCGTTGTAGGGATAATGGTTTTACCTTTAATTGCTAGTTTATCTGAAGATGCATTAAGGGCTGTGCCTAATGAATTAAGAGAAGGTTCACACGCCTTAGGTGCTACTAAAATTGAAACTACTACTAACGTAATGATTCCCGCATCTCTTTCTGGGATTTTGGCTAGTATTATTCTTGCATTATCTCGTGCTGTAGGTGAAACTATGGCGGTTACATTAGCTGTAGGGACGATGGCTGCTTTTACTGCGAATATGTTTCTTCCTGCACAAACTATGACTGCGTATATTGCTCAAAGAGTGGGGGGAGATTTGCCGTTTGGTGAGATAGGATATTATACCATTTTTGCTGTTGGAATGTATCTTTTTGTAATTACATTATCATTAAATTTGCTAGGCAATAAAATTTTGGAAGCATATCGGGAGGCATATTAATGGTTAATTTATCAGATATCCCATTAAAAAGTAGAAGGATGAGAGATCTAATAGAAAAATTTGGTTACTTAGGTCTTGGTTCAAGCGCTTTAATAGGGTTGTTATTCCTATGCATTCTTGTTTGGCAAATTTTAGCTCCAACTGTAATTAATGGGGTTGAAGGAGAAATTAGTGCTGTTAATGAATACATCCCAGAAACAGAATTTATTTTAGAGTGGGATAATCCAAATTGGGACCCTGTAACTGAAGAATTCCTAACAAATGAAATCATTCTTGAATTGAAATGGAAGGATGAGAATGGAAGCCATAGTTATAATTTGGAAATTAAAATATTAGAAGAGCGTTATATTGAAGGTGAGGTTTATGTATCTAATTTAGGTATCTCAAATAATATAGTAAATGTCAGTAAAAAAACTCATCTTAGTATTTATTCTAATCTAGAATATCCTGTCGAAATTAAACAGATAAAGGGTCCTGTTCCGAAGGCTGATGAAGTAGGTTTACCTGAAGCAGGTAATTTTGTTGTAACTGCTGATTTCCATATTTTATTTGATGATGAGAATAAGTCTGTGTTTACAGTACAAGACCTTTTTGCTTGGAGCTTGTTATTAATTATCACACTAATTATTATCTATCCGAAAGAAGGGATTTTACAAGTGATTGAAAGGGGTGGAGAGCAAAAAAAGCTTATTTGGGGAATTAGTATATTGTTCTCATTAATTTCTTTATTTGGTGAAAATATTGGGTTTAAAGACAGTGGTTGGAAAGGTTATATTGTAATACTTATTTGGATTTCAATCGTAAGAAGTGTATTTGCGATTAGAGATGGTGTCAAACGTCTTAAAAAAGCGAATAAACCTTTATCAAATAAAACGGCTTTGTCTCAATCAATATCAAATAGAGAGGGGTTGTTACTCGGAAATTACTTTTTACTATTCTTTGGGCTTTGGACCATCCCTATAGAAATTGATGCGCCGTTTTTAGTTGAGAGATATCAAAATATTTTCCAACCATATAGTTCTGGAATAAGGGCTGCGTTTTTCGGTACTATTTGGGTAATGTCCATAGCAATGGTTGTTTCTTTACCCGTCTCTGTGGGTGCTGCAATCTATCTTGAAGAATATGCAAAGCCTACACGTTTAACAAAATTAATTCAAGCGTTAGTAACAAATCTAGCGGGTGTTCCATCAATCGTATTCGGAATGTTTGGATTAGCAATTTTTGTTAAAGAAGGAGGATTTGGATGGGGTTTAGGACAAACAGTAATTGCTGGGGGATTAACTATGGGAGTAATGGCTATGCCAATAGTTGTTTTAGCAAGTCAAGAAGCTTTACGTTCTGTTCCTAAATCAATAAGAGAAGCTGCATTTGGAATTGGTTGCACTAAATGGAAAGTTGTTCGAGATCATGTTTTACCATTTGCAATACCTGGGATTTTAACAGGAAGTATTCTAGCAATGAGTCGAATTATGGGTGAGGCGGCACCGTTGATTGTAGTAGGTGCAGCATCTGTAATATATTTTGATCCCGAGCCTTTTGCTGCATTCACTGGATCCAAATTTGTTAATTTTACTGTTGTTCCAGTACAAATATATCAGTGGACTGGATTGGAGGGGGATGCTTGGAAATCTATGACTGCTGCTGCAAGTTTAGCGTTAATTATGTTACTCGTTGGAATGAATAGTATTGCTATTATTTTGAGACAGCATTTCAGAAAGAGGTTGTTATCATGAAGGATAAAGAAAGTAAAAATAAAGATGAATTTGGAACTATTGTTAGTGATGAGGGAAAAAAGAACGAAATAAAGGAAAGTGTAACTATTTATGAAAAGTTAATTAACTCAACACAAAATTTAGATATCGATGATGAAGTACATTTGAATGTTGAAAATTTGGATTTATGGTATGGTGATAAACAAGCATTGTTTGATGTGAGTTTGCCGATTTCAAAAAATAAAGTTACAGCATTAATTGGGCCTTCTGGTTGTGGGAAATCTACACTTTTACGTGTAATGAATAGAATGAATGACCTCATTCCTATATGTAATTATAATGGTAAAATAAATTTTGGAGATATTGAAGTTCACAGTCCAAACACAGATCTTGTGGAAGTCAGAAAAAGAATTGGTATGGTTTTTCAGCGGCCTAATCCTTTTCCAAAATCGATATATGATAATGTCGCTTATGGAGTCAGATTACATTACAAAC